>DASUHV010000166.1:0-14202 GCA_036273355.1 Gaiellales bacterium | reverse complement strand
CCCAGCACGGCCGAGTCGATGAACGTCGCCTCGGTCAGATCGACCACCACGGGCGTCGACCCGTCGCGCGCGAGCTCGATCGCCTGGCGCAGCCGATCAGCCGTTGACAGGTCGTGCTCGCCCTGCAGAACGACCACCGCGACATCACCGTCACGGGCGATCTGTATCGAACTCGATGCGCTCATCACACGTCAGCATAATCCCGCAGGGTCGCCGGTGGGCCGAACCACCACGATCGCGACGTCGTCCTCCGGGGCACCGGAGGCGAACTCCAACACCGCGCGTTCCACCGCCATCGCGATGCTCTCGGCGGTGGCTCCCGGGCCGATCCCGGCAAGCACCTCGGCGAGCCCTTCCTCACCGAGCATCCGCCCGCCGTCACGGCGCTCGATGACGCCGTCGGTGCAGAGCACCAGCACATCTCCGGGAGCCAGGTGGAAATCGGCATCCGTCAACGTCACGTCCTCGCGGACGCCGAGCAGCGTGCCCAGGTCTCCAGCCTGCTCGAGGCCCCCATCGCGACGCACGATCACGCCCGGAGGATGCCCGCCGAGGGCGATCGTGACGTCGATGCCGCCGTTCGCGCTCGCGACCGCGTGCGCGTATGCCGCGGTGCAGAACATGTCCGGGGGACGGTGCTGCAGGATCTCGCTGTTCAGCACCCGCAGCACGCGGCTGGGGGTTGGCTCGTGCAGCGAGGCGACGCGCACCGTGTGTCGCGCGAGCGACGTCATTGCCGCCGCACGCGCGCCCTTGCCCGACACATCCCCGATGGCGACGCCGAAGGAGCCGTCCATCAGCCACACGTCGTAGAAGTCTCCCCCCACCTCGAGCCCCTCGCCCGCGGCCAGGTACCGCGCGGTGATCTCGACGCCGGGGATCGCCGGCAGGGCATCCGGCAGCAGCCCGTGCTGCAGGGTGCGCGCGATCTCGGTCTGGGCCTGGTGCAGCCGGGCATTGTCGATGGCAAGCGCGGCGCGATCGGCCAGGCTGGCGGCGGTTGCCAGGTCATGCTCGTCGTAGAGCCGGCTAGAGGTGTCGTAGATCAGCGTGATCGCGCCGAGCGTGCGGCCGCGGGCGATCAGCGGAACGATGATCAGCGAGCGCATGCCGAGCGCGTGCACGGCGTCCCGGTGCGCGTCGTCACGCGTCACGCCGCGGACGAACTCCTCGGTGACGGGCGAGACCAGCAGCGCCTCACCGCTGCGAAGCACCCCGCCCACCGCGCTGTGAGGCTCCGCCGGATCGGCCGGGTAGCTGGTCTCGAGCTCGGCGACGCGCGCGATCTTGCCCGGCTCGACGTGCACCGTCGCCAGCTGGTGCAGCCCCGTGGGCTCGAGCACGTCGACGATGCAGCAGTCCGCCATGGCGGGCACGGCCAGGTTCGCGACCTCCCCCAGGGTGGTCCGGTAGTCGAGCGACCGGGCGAACGCCGCGCCGGCCTCGGCCAGCAGCGCGAGCCGCTCGGCTCTGCGGCCTCGCTCCGCGTCGAACGCCGTGCGCCGGATCGCCTCGGAGCACTGACGGACGACCGCAGTCATGAACTCGAGCTCCGCATCGTCGAACGTCTTCTCGCGGTCATAGCCGAGCGCGATGCCGCCGAAGTCACCCATCGGCAGGCAGACGAGCGCCGCCGACCGGCCCGTGCCCTCCAGCTTCGGGTAGCGGCGGATCAGCTCCTCGGGCCCGTACACGATCACCGGCTGCCGGGCGCGGACGGCTGCGGACAGCGGGAACTCGTCGCTGTTGGGAAACATCGACCAGTCGGCCTCGACCTGGTCGGGGTAGCCGCGTACGGCGACGATGCGGAACATGGTGCCGGCCTCGTCCAGCATCGCGATGACGGCCTGGTCGGCCTCGAACACGTCCAGGCCCGGGTTGAGCGTCGCCTCGATCGCCTCGTGCTCGGTGCGGGCCCCCGCCAGCGTCGCGGACAGCGTCTGGAGATGCCGGAGCCGTGTGCCCAGCCACGCGATGTCACTGCGAGTTTGGTCAGTCTCGGCGGTCACAGGATCCTCTCCGCGATCCACTCTACAGGGTTCGGATCCAGCCGCTCCGTCAGCGTCGGGCGCGCTCGCCGGGCGGCGCTCCGAGCAGCCGCGAGACGAACGGCAGCACGAACCAGACCGCCGCGATCAGCCCGGCCACGAGCCCGGCGGCGGCAGCCGCCCACGTGTTGCCGAACAGCAGGCTGGTGACGAGGCCGACCGATCCCGCGATCGCGACCGCCAGGAAGGCCGTCCCGATGATGGCCAGCTTGTTCGATATCTGCAGCAGCTGGCGCTTGCGGCCGTGCTGCCAGACGATCCGGTGGAAGCTGGCCGGGGCGATCAGGAACACCGAGGCTCCCGTGGCCGCCAGGAAGGTGCCGTAGTAGACGTTGCTCTGGAGCTCGCTGATGGTGCCGAAGCGCTGCGTGAACGGCACCGCCAGCAGGAACCCGAACAGCATCTGGACGCCGGGCAGCACCACCCGCAGCTCGTTCAGGAGCTCCACCAGCTGGCGATTTTGGCGGTCGTCGGCGGACTCGGTCTCGTGCCCGTCCGACGCGTCCGTCGATGCTTGCAGCACGGTCTGCATGGTTGAGGCGTTCCCCGCGCCTCGGCGCGGGAAACGCCTCTATGACGCCGCCCCGGCGGCGCCGTCGTCCCCGAGCACCGCTTTCACCTGTGGTGAAAACCGCTGCAGCAGCAGCGCTGCGACCAGCAGCACCGAGCCCGTGACGATGAAGCTGACGGCACGCGCCATCGCGGTCAGGAACGCCAGGTCGTACAGGAACAGCTTGCCGAGCGCCGCGAACAGCAGCGCGATGCCGGCGATGCGGAGGCTCCGGCGATTGCCGCGCAGCGAGATCACGACCAGCGCGAGCCCGGTCAGCACCCAGCTCACCGACACGAGCACGTGACCCTGCTGGAAGCGGTCGTGCACGTCCTGGAAGGCGGGGTTCGCGCTCTGCACCAGCAGTTGCCCTGCGCCCAGGATCGCGGCCGCAAGCGTCCACAGCGCCATCGCGCAGGTCGTGACGGCAGCGGCCGTGGCGACGCGCACGCCGCCCAGCTGCCACCGCTCACCGTCTGCGCGGGGAGTCGCGGCGCTCCCGATCAGGAAGGCGAGCGCGACCACCGAGGCCAGTGCCGCCGCCAGACCGTCCGCGGGATCGTGGTTGGTCGTGAACAGCATGTGCGGTGTCTCGTAGAGCGCGACGACCAGCACGGTCACCAGCGCTGCCGAAGCGGCGGCCAGCTCGCGCAGCGGCTGACGCACGATCCGCCGCTCCAGCGACGCGGGCCGCCAGATCACGAACGCCGAGACGATCACGCTGATCCCGGCCCAGCAGACCAGCGGATACTGGCCGTGCAGGACGAGCGTCGCCAACCAGCCGGCCAGGACCGCGGGCAGCCACATCGCGTATCCGCGCAGCCGCGGATCGCGCACGGCGGTCGCGAGCAGGAAGGCGGCGGCGACGGCGGCGAGCAGCGTGCCCCAGCCGTTGCTCTGGCCGTGGTCGGCGATCGCCCGGCCGGCGTGATCGAGGCTGAGCAGCCCGGCCACGGCGGCGCTCAGGTAGCCGGCGCCGATCACGAGCAGCGGACCCTCGCCGATGCGCCGGCGGAGTGCCGGGACGTGCACGGCGGCGGCGGCCACGGTGGTCACGGCCAGCGCCGTCCACATCGCCTGGTGCTGGCTGACGGTCTCACATACCAGGTAGCCGAATACGGCCGCCGGTGCCAGCGCCGCGTACTCGATCTCAGGGACGGGCAGCCGCCGCACCGACCAGGTGCCGACGACGCCGGACGCCACCAGCGCGGCCAGCCCGGCCAGGCCGTCGCGGTTGCCGAACTGGCCGTGGTCGATCGCGCTCAGCGGAGCGGAGACGGCCACGGAGACGCCGAGCCCGGCGACCCAGTAGCCGGCCGCGACCACGACGCTGACCTGGTCGTCCAGCCATCCCACCATCCACGGCGAGCGGCGGTAGCCGAACAGGGCCGCGGCCAGCGCGGCGTAGGCGATGACCGCCCACTGGCCGCCGAGCGCCCACACAGGCAGGTAGCCGAGCGACACGGCCGGCAACAGCCACACGAAGCGCAGCTCGCGGACGGCGAAGACGCGCAGACCGAAGCAGAACACGATGCCGGCCAGGGTCACCGCGCCCAGGGCCACCGAGCCGCCGGTGGAGCCCGCACCGACGGAGGCGAGATGCACCTCGGTCGGCGCCGTGATCATCAACGCCTGGACGGCCGCGAGCAGCAGGTAGACGCCGCTGGCGACGGTCAGCCGCAGCCGCCGGCTGCCGTGGCGGCGCAACAGCCGCTCGGACACGGCGATCATGACGACGGACTCCGCCGCCCAGCCGCAGACCATGCCGGGGCCGCCCAGCAGCAGACCGGTGGCGGTGGCCAGCGCGGCCAGCCCGAACCCGGCCAGCAGGTCGGTGAGGTCGGCATGACGCCGGCGCAGAAGCAGCGGCGTCACGGCCAGCAGCGCGTAGAGGCCGGCCACGCCCAGCAGCACGAACCCGGACAGGTGCCGTCCCAGCACCTCGCGATTGCCCGCGTACAGGAAGCTGACGGCGAAGCTGAGCGAGATGCTGGTGCTCAGCAGCAGCCATCCGAGGTCGGTGATCCGGTCGCGCTGCTCGGGGCGCAGCTCGCAGACGAGCGCCTCGGCCGTGAACAGGCAGAAGAACAGCGCGCCCGCCAGGACGGCGCTGGAGAGCCCGGTGTGCGTTGTCAGGTAGAGCGGCGCCAGCGTGAGGATGGCGGTGCCCCAGATCGACACCAGCAGCCACGTCCACCGGTAGCGCCAGAACAGCGGCAGCCCGGCGCAGGCGATCACGAAGGAGAACAGCGCTCCCCCGCCGGTCACGTCCTGTGATACGAGCGTCGGTGCCAGCATCGCCGCGACGATCCCGAATATGGCCAGCGGCTCCTGCTTGACCCGGATCGCGAGGGCGACCGCGAGCGCAGCGATGGCGGCGGCGCAGGGAAGGCCCAGCGCCTCGGAGATGAAGTGGTACATCGAGATCGAGGCCCACAGCGTGGCGTAGAGGCCGGCGATGCCGGCGCCGCCCGCGGACAGGATCGCGTCGGCGCGCCAACCGCGGCGGTCGAGGTCGAAGGCGGCCCCCAGCAGCCCCAGCGAGACCAGCACGCCCAGTCCCACCCGCATCTCGGGGGTGACCCATCCGCGGCTGGCGGCCAGCACGAACAGGAGGGCGACGCCGAGGGCGGTGGCGATGCCGCCGGCCCAGGCCAGTGTGCGCGCGGCGAATGCCTGCTCCGCCAGCTTCGACCAGTTGACGGGCTCGCGCTGCGGTCGCGGCGCGACCGGCGGGCGCGGAGGGGCGGGCGGTGGCGTCGTGCGTCGCGGCGCCATTGGAGCGGGCGCGGCCGGCTGGCGGCGCGGGACGACGTACGTGCTCGGCTGCGGCGCCGGCGTGGGTGCGGGACGCGCCGCCGTCAGCGACTCGATCGTCTGCTCGAGCCGGTAGACGCGCTGCGTCAGGCTGCCGACCTGGGCCGACAGCGCAACGACCTCTGCGCGGGTGATGTCGTCGTCTCTGCTCATGGCCTTCCTTCTGTGGTATCGGCGGTATGGAGGCATGAATCAACCGGGCAGGTGGATGTATGCCGGTGGTGCGTCATGCACAGAGCATGCGGGGCGGGCAGCACAACGGCATCAGGGAGATCCCTTGACCTGGGTGGAAGCTCGGAGGCCGTCGCGTCTGACATAGCCATCGCGCTATATATATAGCGCGAATGCTATTCCGCGTCAATACCCCGCGTGCCGCGCCAGAGAGACAGCGACAGCGAGGCGACCACGACCAGCGGCGGCAGCCACCATCCGGCCCATCCGGCGTGGACGAGCAGGGCGGCGAGGCCGACGGCGACCACGACGCCGACCGCCGTCGTCCAGTCGTCGCCGATCACGAAGTCGTAGAGGAAGCGGCCGAAGGACGCGAGAGCGGTCACCGTCCAACCGCCGTGCCCGCCGCGGGCAGGGAGAGCGCAGCGTGCCTGGCCGTGAGCAGCCTGATCAGGATCCAGGACGCCGCGGCGTAGAAGGCGAGCAGGACGAGCAGCGCCAGGTCGCCTCCCGGCCAGGAGACGCCCGCGCCCTCGGCCGCCCAGAACGTGCCGAACGTGGTCAGCAGCAGTCCCACCGCGTACTTCATGGTGTTCTCCGGCACCCGGCCGAGGGGCGCGCGGACGCGCAGGCCGACGATCGCGACGACGACGATCGCGGCGACGGCGCCCGCGGCGGCGAGCGGGATGTTTCCCTGGTTGCTGCCGAACGTGACGACGATGAACGCCACCTCGAGACCCTCCAGCAGGACGCCCTTGAACGCGACCGTGAAGGAGTACCAGTCCATGCTGGCGCGGGTCGTCTCGCCCGCGGCCGCGGCCTGGGCGGCCTCGCGGCGATAGATCGCCTCCTCGTCGTGCAGCGCCTTGAACCCGCTGGCCCGAAGGATCGCCTTGCGCAGCCACTGCAGCCCGAACACCAGCAGCAGGCCGCCGACCACGACCCGGAGGCCGCGGATCGGAATCACCGTCAACGCAGGCCCCAGCACGAGCACAACCGCGGCCAGGGCGGCACTCGCGGCCGCCACCCCGAACAGCGTCGATCGCCAGCCGCGGGAGACGCCGACCGCGAGCACGATCGTGAGCGCCTCCACTCCCTCAACGGCGCTGGCCAGGAACGAAGCGAGGAAGAGAAAGACGCCGCTCACAGCGCCTCAACGTAGCACTCAGACCCCCGCGGCCCGCGCGGGCGTGGTATCCGTTCGGAGAACCGGAAAGGAGGCACACGGTGCCGGAGACGATCGAACGCGAGCTCGTGGATCTCGAGCGGCGGTACTGGCAGGCCCTGAAAGACAGAGACGTCGCGGCCGCCGTGGAGCTGACAGACGAGCCCTGCATCGTCGCGGGCGCGCAGGGCGTCGGGCTGATCGATCACGCAGGCTACGTCCGCATGATGGAGCACGCCACGTGGACGATCCTCGACTTCACGATCGGCGAAGACGTGCAGGTGCGGCGGCTGGGCGACGACACGGCCGTCATCGCCTACACGGTGCACGAGCAGCTCGAGGTCGACGGCGATCCGGTGGCGTTCGACGCGGCCGACACCTCGACCTGGGTGCGCCGCGGCGGCCGCTGGCTGTGCGCGGCTCACACCGAGTCGATCGCCGGCGACCCGTTTGGACGGGCCGGCTGAGCGCCCGGGAGCGCGGGTCACGGCGCGGTCACAGCTCCGTCGCGCAACACGTGCGTCTGGCACCGGTGTTGCACGAATTCCGATAGCAAAATGGGGTCGCCGCCTCGAAATTCGTAGATTCGGGGCCATTTTTCTACGAAATTCGTAGAATCGGGCGCAACGCCGGTGCCAGGCGCCGGCGTTGCATTTGGGCCGTTGGGGTCTCCTGCTGGTGGCGACGCCGTGGCACCATCCCGTCACCTCACCCACGTCGACCCGAAGGACGTCAAGACCGATGGCCGATTCCCTCGTCACCCTGTACCAGGCAGAGTGGTGCCCCTTCTCCTCGGCGGTTCGCGAGGTGCTGACCGAGCTGGGCATCGATGCCGTCATCCGGCAGGTGGAGCCCTGGCCCCAGCAACGCGAACGGCTCCGCGAGCTGGCTGGAACGGATCAGATCCCGGTCATGCAGACCGAGGACGGGCAGATCCTCCGCGGCACCCGTGAGATCTTCGCCCACCTCCGGGAGCGCGAGCCGTGGCGATTTGCCGCGGCGCATCGACGACGCTTCGCCGATCACCGGGACGCGCGCGAATCCGATGCCGCCGGCAAGCTGCTCGAGTACTTCAGAGACGCGCGCGAGCTCGAGTCCCGCCAGCCGCGGGAGGCACCGGCCGGCGACGCGACGGTCGTCAACGTGCCCGAGGCGCACAGGTACGAGCTGCTTCTCGACGGTGACCGGATCGGCGAGCTTGCCTACCGTCAGCGCAAGGATCGGATCGCGTTCACCCACACCAACGTGAACCCTGCCTACGAGGGCCGGGGCTTCGGCAGCCGCCTCGCCGAGGCCGCGCTGGCCGATGCGCGCCGCCAGGGCCTCGCCGTCGTCCCCCTCTGTCCCTTCATCGCCTGGTACATCGAGCAGCACCCCGAGCACGGGGACCTGCTCGCGGCAGACTACGCCGGCCGCCGCGACGACTCGTAGGCACTCCCTCTAGACCCAGCACCATCCACCCGGCGGCCGCCCGTGCAGGAGCTGTATCCATGCCCTCGGTTGGCCGTGCGCATCCATCGGCAGCTTCTCCGGCTGGTCGTTGGACCGACAGTCGTGGAAGACGACGCGCGAACGCCAGGCGCCGAACGAGATCGGGCTGGCCGTGAGCACCGGCCACCAGAACACCAGCAGCAGGCACGCGCACACCGCCACCGCCGGGGCGAGCACCAGCACCCTCTCCCGCAGCGACCAACAGCCCCAACCAACGGCCAGGCACAGAAACGGCACGACCGGCGTCATGTAGTAGAGAAACACGAACGAGCGTCCGTGCGCGAGCACCAGCCATGGGACGTACGTGCACCCCACCGTGAGGGCAACCACGAGCGAGGGCAGGTCGTGGCCGCGGGAACGCACGCACACGATCGCCGCCGCCACGAACGCGCCGAAGCCGAGCCACCAGACCACCGGACTTCCGATCGCGAGCACCTCGCGGATCTGGTGATTCGCCACCGACGCGTAGTGAACCTCCGGCCGCTTCAGCAGCGGCCATGACCACGGGGGTGACTGGTACGCGCTCGGCACGAAGCTGCCCGTCTGGTCGCGCCACATCGTGACCTGGCGATGGGCGAGGGCGCGAATCAGGCTTCCATGCGACCAGGGAGCAGCCAGAAGGCTTCCGTGCACGCGTCCCGCAAACGTCAACACATACACGGCCAGCGGCACCAGACCGAGCGTGATCACCGCAGACGCAAGCTTTCGCGTGAGACGAGTGCCGGGTCGAGCAAGGCAGAGAAGCACGACCACCGCCAGCGCGAGAACGCCGGACCACTTCGAAGCTACCGCCGCCCCTGCCGCCACACCGGCCGCCAGGCGCCAGCCGGGCACGAGCCGTTCTGACGGGTGCTGGTAGTCCAGCACCGCGAACAGGACCGCCGCGACCCCGAACAACGTGACGAAGACATCGAGCGTCGCGATTCGCGACTGCACGATATGCAACGGATCCATCGCGAGCAGGGCACCGGTGAACGTCGCATAGCCGGCGGATCCGAACAATCGCAGTGCCAGGAGGAATAGCAGCGCGACCGTGAGCGTCCCGGCGATCGCCGGCGCAGTCCGCCACCCCTGAGGAGTGAAGCTGGTCGCCTTGATGCCCAGGCCGATCAGCCATTTGCCGAGCGGCGGATGTTCCGGCGAAGCCTCCGCGGAGCGATCACACTGCTTGCCTGCATGCACATACAGGCAACCGTCCGGTGCGTAGAACCCCTCATCGGCGATGAAGGTATCCGGCGTCCCGAGGCCGTCGAACCGCACGAACGCCGCGAGCAGGACGACCCCGATCAGGCCAAGGATCGTCCACCGACTGATCGAGAACGTCACGTCATTGCACCTCGAATGGGCTGGAAAAACGAAAACCGCCTTGGCAGGCGGCTTCCGGAAGTGCGCTGGAGAGGACTTGAACCTCCACGACCCATTCAGGTCACAAGGCCCTCAACCTTGCGCGTCTACCAATTCCGCCACCAGCGCGAGGGCCGCCTGAGTCTACAGCAGGAATCCGAGCACGATCCCGTTCGCCGCAAACAGGATCGCCACCAGGACGGTGAGGCGGTTCAGGTTCCGCTCCATCACGGCAGTGCCGCCGAAGCTGCTCTGGCCGGGGTTGAACATGCCCGACAGCCCGGCATCCTTGCCGGAGTGCATCAGCACCAGCACGATCAGCAGCGCTGCCAGGATCATCTGCGTGAACGAGAACAGAAACGCCATGGATCTCAGTCTACCAACACGGTTCCGGGCGCCCCGCCGCCCAGTTCACCCACGACCGGCCACCCCAGCCGCTCCGCGTCGGCCGGCGAAACCGCGGCCAGCAGCCCACCCGACGTCTGCGCGTCACAGGCGATCAGCCGCTCCACCTCGTCCAGGTGCTCGCCGAAGGTCGCGTAGGCGTCCGCGGCCTCCAGATTGGTACGCGTGCCGCCCGGCACCACCCCGCTCTCCGCGAGTTCGCGCACGCCCGGCAGCAGCGGCACCGCCGCCATCCGCAGCCGAGCCTGCAGGCCTGACCCGGCCGCCAGCTCGCGGGCGTGCCCGACCAGCCCGAACCCGGTCACGTCGGTGACCGCGCTCGGCCCGAGCTCCCGCAGCTGCGCCGCAGCCCGGTCGTTCAGCGTCGTCATCGATTCCACCGCCGCCTCCACCACGCTGGGCTCTGCCTGCTCCCGCTTGATCGCCGTGGCCACGATCCCCGTGCCGATCCGCTTGCTGAACACCAGCACGTCGCCCACCCGGCCGCCCGTGTTCGTCCAGATCCGGTCGGGGTGCGCGAACCCCGTCACCGCCATCCCGTACTTGGGCTCCGGGTCGTCGATCGAGTGGCCGCCGGCGATCGCCACTCCCGCGGCCGCCGCCACCTCCGCGCCGCCCCGCAGGATCTCGCCGAGCAGCTCCATCGGCAGCGCCTTCGGGAAGGCCACCACGTTCAGCGCGAACGCCGGCGTCGCGCCCATCGCGTAGATGTCGGAGATGGCGTTGGTGGCGGCGATCCGCCCGAACGTGTACGCGTCGTCGACCAGCGGCGTGAAGAAGTCGATGGTGGTGACCACGGCCAGCTCGTCGGACGCGCGCCAGACCGCCGCGTCGTCCAGAGACTCGTTCCCGACCAGCAGCTGCGGCGGTCGCGCAGCCGCCGGCAGTCCGGCCAGCACCTGCGACAGCGAGCCGGCCGGCAGCTTGCATGCGCAGCCGGCGCCGTGCGAGAGCTCTGTCAGCCGGATCTGGGTCGCCACCCCGTAAGCGTACCGGGGCGGGGGTGCAGCACTATGCTCATGCCATGCCGGAGATCGATCCCGACCAGGCCGCAGAGCGGGTCCAGAAGCTGATCATCGTCGGCGACAACCGGCTCAAGCAGGGCGGCGACGACAAGTACGCGAAGGCCCGCGGCACGTTCGAGCAGGCCCTGCGTCTGGCCGAAGAGGCCGGCATCGACGAGCGCTTCCGGCCTTTCATCGAGCGCCGGCTGGAGAGCATCGACGAGCTCGGGCCCGGCCGCTCCTCGGATGGTTGATTCCACGAGCTACGCGGCGCGCATCCCGTGGAATCAACCATCTAGCCCAGCAGCTCAGCCAGCTCCGCGCGCTCGGGCGGCCCCGTCCACCGCTGCACCACCTCGCCGCTCGAGTCCACGTACAGCACCGTCGGAACGGCCCGCCCGTGGTCTCCGGCGCGGCCGTGCAGCTCGATCACGATCGCGTCCGCGTGGTGCACCGCGACCGTGGCCGCCAGGCGATTGAGGGAGACGCGGCAGGCCGGGCTGGCGGGCGCCGAGTACTGCACGAACGCCCCGCGTGCCGGGAACTCCCGCAGACCCACGTCGGCCGGATCGAGGCGGAGGGCCGGCCGCGGCGACGGCCTGCGCGTGCGCACACCCGCGATCAGCGCGGCACCCGCGCCGAGCCCGCTGACCACCAACAGTCCGGGTTCAACCATTGCCTCCGGAGGTTACCTCCGCGAGCAGCTGCTCCACCAGCTCGGCGGAGCGCGCGATCGAGTGGCGCTGCGCCACCTCCGCCGCCGCCGGGCACGGCACCGGCAGCTCGGCCGCGGCTCGCATCCCCTCGGCGATGGACGCGACATCGAGCGGATCGACCAGGACACCGCAGGCGTCCGTGACGTACTCCGGCGGCCCGCCCACCCTGGTCGCCACCACGGGCCGCCCGCTTGCCAGCGCCTCCAGCAGCGCCTGGCCCTGCGCCTCCACCAGGCTGGGCTGGCAGTAGACGTCGCACGCCCGGTAGAGCTCGGGCATCCGGCCCGGCTCGACCCGGCCCAGGAACGTGACCCGCTCCGGCGCCGCAGCCCGCAGCTCCGCCTCCAGCGGGCCCGCCCCGGCCACGGTCAGCGTGCCCGAGCCGAGCCGCCCGAACGCCTCCATCAGCCGGCCCAGGTTCTTGCGCTCCGTGAGGCTGCCCACCACCAGGTAGCGCGGCCCCTCCCCCTCGGCACGAGGTGAGGACGCGAAGGCTTCGGTGTCCACCCCGCAGTCGATCACCTCGATCCTCTGGGGATGGCCCGGCAGCCGCAGCGCCAGGTACTCCGACACGCAGATCACCGCCGCGGCACGGCTCACCACCCGGCGCGTCAGCCCGCCCACCAGCGGCACCGTGCCGACGTTGGCGACGTCCTGCCCGTGCGCCGTGATCACGAACGGCGCACCCGCCGCCATGGCCACCAACCCGGTCGGCACCAGGTAGTGGGCGTAGATCACATCAGGGTGGTGCCGGCGCACCAGCCGGCGCGCGCGGCCGAGCAGCCGCAGGTAGGCGAGCGGCGTGCGCAGCCGCCCGCGTGCGCCTGACTCGAGCACGGCCTCGTCCAGCTCGTGGCCTCGTGCGCGCAGCGCCTCGGCCAGGCGCTGGACGAACACGCCGTACTCGGGCCGCTCGCGGCTGGGGTACATGTTGGAGAGCAGCAGGATCCGCATCAGGGCGCGAGCGTCTCGAGCTGCTGCAGCAACGAGGCGCTGGCTTTGGGCCCGGTCAGTGACAGGTAGCTGACCCGCGACCCGTCCTGCAACAGCCCCATGAAGGTGGCCGCGGCCATGTGGCAGGCGCAGGCCTGCGGGTGCACCACCACGCCGCTGCGGCCGCGGTTGGACTGCGGCTTCTGGGTCGAGACCCCGTAGACGGTGTTGGCGTTGGCGCGGATGTAGTTCAGGTATGCGCGGGCGCCGGCCGGCGAGTCGAACTGCACGGTGCGCGATATCACGATCTGCAGGTGCTTCGACTGGCCCTGGAAGGTGCGCTGAGCAGCGCTTCGGAACCCCCAGCCCGAGAGCTTGCCCGCCACCGCCGGCAGGGCGTCCTGGTGCGCCAGCGATGAGGCGTCCAGCACCTGGGCGGTGCTGGGCAGGTAGGGCACGGCGGAGGCCGGCAGCACCGCAGGCGGCGGGTCCGAGGACGACGACGCACCCGACCCGCTGCCGCACGCAGACGCCGCCAGCAGAGCGGTCACGGACAAGGCGAGCGCCGTCACACCAGATCTAGACATCACTTTCACCGTACCGGTATATTCGCGCACCTGGACACCGAACGGAGGGTTCTCATGCGGTCGATGGATCGACGCGGTTTTCTTGCAGGTACGGCCAGTCTTGGCGCCGGGGTCATTCTCTCCGGCTGTGGCTCCTCCAGCTCAGGCGGGTCGTCGGCAAGCACGTCGCGCCCGAAGATCGGCCAGGAGCCCGGCAACATGACCATCCTCGAGTGGGACGGCTACCAGGCGGTCGGCACCAAGGCCCAGACGACCAAGGGCCTCGTCTTCGGCAAGGACTACACCGACGAGTTCGGCGCAGACGGCCTCGCCTACAGCCTGATCACCAACGACAGCCAGGCCATCGGCAAGGTGCGCACCGGCTCGAAGTTCGACCTGCTCCACCCCTGCGCCGAAAACTTCAAGGACTACGTCGACGGCGGCTTCGTGCAGCCGTTCGACACCAGCCTGCTGCCCAGCTTCGCAAACCTCAACCCGGCGCTGGTCAAGGGCGGCCAGTTCAACGGGCAGCAGTACGCGATCCCGTGGGACTGGGGCTACGGCAGCGTCATCTACCGCACCGACATGGTCGACCCGGCCGACGCGACCGGCTGGGAGCTGTTCTGGAACCCGAAGTACAAGGGCCGCATCTCGATGTGGAACGGCGCCACCACCAACTTCGAGATCGCCGCGCTGAAGCTCGGCTTCCCGCAGATGGACAACCTCACCAGCGACCAGCTCGACCAGGCCACCCAGTCGCTGATCGAGCAGAAGCCGCTGAACAAGCGCCTGTGGGTCAGCGAGTACACGGACCTGCAGCCGATGCTCACGAACGGCGACGTCTGGATCGCCTACAGCTGGCAGGACCAGTGGGTGTACGGGCGCGAGCACAAGCCGCCGATCCCGTTCAACTTCATGCAGCCGACGCAGGGCCGGCTGGGCTGGTACTGCGGGTTCATGCTCGGCAAGGACACGGCCAACTACTACCACGC
>DASUHV010000165.1:0-6759 GCA_036273355.1 Gaiellales bacterium | reverse complement strand
GACCGGTGCGCACCCAGGCCAGGTCGACCAGCCCGGTCGCCATCGCGTCCACGCGGGCAACCGCGTCGATGCCGGCCTGATCGGAGTCGACGATCATCCGCGTCGTCAGCTCGATCATCTCATCCAGCACCGCGTCTCCCTCCGGGGGGAGCTCGCCCTGCCACCACAGGAACACCGGCAGGTCAGCCACCAGCAGTGACGTCACCGAGCTGGGCAGCGCCACCCGGTTGCCGCGCAGCTCGACCAGCTCGTTGAACACCCCGTGCCGGTGGTCGCTGCCGCTGTCGCTGGAGACGCGTGCACGCGGAGTGCCCGTGGCCGGCATCACGATCATCGCGCGCAACGGGCGGCTGGATCCGATCCGGTCGAGCACGCGGTGGGCGATCTTGAGGTGCTCGGCGTTGCCGCAGCGCACCACCAGGTTGAGCGTGGTCGCCCGCACGCTGGGATGGCCCTCGCCGGCGCGAAGCGCAGCCAGCGCGCGCTCCACCTCGCTGACCTCGATCCACCCGCTCTGGTGCCTGCTCACGGCCGCCTCCACCGCCGCCCGTCACGCGCCAGCAGCTCGTCCGCGGCGTCCGGCCCCCAGGAGCCCGACGCGTAGGCCTGCGGCTGGCCGGTCTGCCACTGCTCGATCAGCGGGTCGCAGATCTCCCAGGACCGCTCGACGCTGTCCTGCCGCGTGAACAGGGTGCTGTCGCCGCGGATCGCGTCCAGGAGCAGCGTCTCGTAGGCCTCGGGCACGTCGGCCAGGAACGAGGAGCCGTACTGGAAGTCCATGTTCACGCTGCGGATCGAGAGGGTGGGCGTCGGGGCCTTTGCTCCGAACCGTAGCGAGATGCCCTCGTCCGGCTGGATCCGCAGCACCAGCGAGTTGGCCTCGAGATGCTCCGCCGCCTCGCGCGAGAACGGCAGGTGCGGCGGCCGCTTGAACTGCACCGCAACCTCGGTCACGCGCTTGGCCAGGCGCTTTCCCGTGCGGATGTAGAAGGGCGTCCCGGCCCAGCGCCAGTTGTCGATCTCGAGCTTGGCGGCGATGTACGTGGGCGTGTTCGAGTCGGCCGGGACGTTCGGCTCCTGGTGGTAGTCGAGCACCTCCTCGCCGGCCACGTAGCCGCTGCCGTACTGGCCGCGCACCGAGTCGGAGAACACCAACGGCCGGGTCGCCCGCAGCGCCTTGGCCTTCTCGTCGCGCACGGACTCCGCCTCGAAGGCGGCGGGCGGCTCCATCGCCACCAGCGCCATCACCTGCAGCAGGTGGTTCTGGACGATGTCGCGGACGACGCCGGTCTCCTCGTAGAAGGCGGCCCGGTGCTCGACGCCCAGCGACTCGGCCACCGTGATCTGCACGTGGTCGACGTACGAGTTGCTCCAGATCGGCTCGAAGATGGCGTTGGCGAACCGGAACGCGTAGATGTTCTGGACGGTCTCCTTGCCCAGGTAGTGGTCGATCCGGTAGACCTGGCGCTCGTGGAACGAGCGGTGCACGGTCTCGGCCAGAGCGCGCGCGCTCTGCAGGTCGTCCCCGAAGGGCTTCTCGATCACGACCCGGACGAGGCCGGTGGGCCGGTTCAGCTTGGCCGCTCCCAGCCCCTTCACGATCACCGGGAAAAAGCTGGCGGGCGTGGACAGGTAGAACACGCGGTGAGCGCCGCCGCCGATCTGCTCGTCCAGCACGTCGACCGTCCGGGCCAGCGCGTGGAAATGCGACGAATCATCGAAGCCGCCGGCGTGGTAGTGCAGCATCGAGGCGAACGCCGGCCAGAAGCGCTCGTCGATGGGCGTGCGCGAGTGGGCCTCGATCGCGGCCTTCGCGAAGCGGCGAAAGGCGTCGTCGCCCATGTCGGTGCGCGCGTAGCCGATCACCCCGAAGCGGGGTGGCAGCAGGCCGCGCTTGGCCAGGTTGTAGATGGCCGGCAGCAGCTTTCGCTGAGCCAGGTCGCCGGTCGCGCCGAAGATCGTGAACAGCGCCGGCTCGCTGGCTCCGCCAACCCGCAGGCCCTCCCGCAGCGGGTTGTCCTCCGGCCGTTCGCGTCGGCTCACTCGCGCACCACCGCGTGGCCGCCGAACTGGTTGCGCAGCGCCGCGATCGCCTTCATCGCAAACGGATCGGGGTCGCGGGAGGTGAAGCGCGACATCAGCGCGATCGCGATGGCGGGGGCGGCCACGCCCTCGTTGATCGCCTCCATCACCGTCCATCGGCCCTCGCCGGAGTCGTCCACGTAGCCCTTGATGTGCTCCAGCTTGGGATCCTCAGCCAGCGCCCGCGCGAGCAGGTCGAGCAGCCACGACTGGATCACCGAGCTGTGCCGCCAGACCTCGGCGGTGGCCGCCAAGTCGAGATCGAACTCGCTCTTCTCGAGGATCTCGAAGCCCTCCCCGTAGGCCTGCATCAGCCCGTACTCGATGCCGTTGTGCACCATCTTCGTGAAGTGCCCGGAGCCGACCGGCCCGGTGTGCAGCCAGCCGTCGGGCGGCGCCAGCGTCTCGAAGGCAGGCGCCAGCGCGGCCACCGCCGCGTCGCTGCCACCCATCATCAGGCAGTAGCCGTTCGCGTAGCCCCAGACGCCACCGGAGGTACCGCAGTCGATGAACTCGATGCCGTGCTCCGCCAGCGTCGCCGCGTGCTGCTGGGAGTCGCGGAAGTTCGAGTTGCCGCCGTCGACAACGATGTCGCCCGCCTCCAGCAGACCGGTCAGCTGCGTGACTGTGGCCGACGTCGGAGGACCCGCCGGGATCATCAGCCAGACCACGCGCGGGCGCTGCTTGAGGCCGCCCACCGCGTCCTCCAGCGTCCCCGCCCAGCTGATCCCGTACTGCTTCGCCAGCGCGTCGTTGCCACTGCGCGTCCAGCCCACCACGGTGTGGCCGGCATCGGAGAGGCGGTGCGCCATGTTTCCGCCCATCCGGCCGAGGCCGATCATTGCCAGTTCCATGTCACCTTCCTTGGTATCGCTCGCCGGCGGGCGCTCAGGCCGCGCCGCGGGCACCGATCCGGTCGAGCCGCTCCCGGAGCGTCCCCACCAGCGAATCGAACGAGTCCGAGAACGACTTGACGCCGTCGAGCTCCAGGCGGCGGGTGACGTCGTCGAGATCGATGCCGGCCTCCTGCAGCCGCTCGAGCTCCCGGCGGGCCTGGTCGACGTCCCTGTCCACCGTGCGCTCCACCACCCCGTGGTCCATGAACGCGGCGATGGTCGGGTCCGGCATCGTGTTCACACACTCGGGCCCGATCAGGTTGTCGATGTAGAGAACATCCGAGTAGGCGGGGTTCTTGGTGCCCGTGGAGGCCCACAGCGGTCGCTGCACGCGGGCGCCGTGTGCCGCCAGCGACTGCCAGCGGTCGTCCGCCTTGATCTCGAGGTAGCGCTGATAGGCGAGCTTGGCGTTGGCGATGGCGGCCTTTCCGCGCAGCGGCGATCCCTCGGGCAGGATCGCATCGACCGCCGTGTCCACCCGCGAGACGAAGAAGCTGGCCACGGAGTGCACGTCGTCGATCGGCTGGCCCTGCTGCACCCGTCGCTCCAGCCCCCGGATGAAGGCCCAGTGGATGGCCTCGTAGTTGGCGAGCGAGAACAGCAACGTCACGTTGACGTTGATGCCTGCGGCGATCGACTCCTCGATGGCTGGCACGCCCTCGGCCGTCCCCGGGATCTTGATGAAGATGTTGGGCCGGTCGATCCGCCCCCAGAACTCCGGCGTCGCCCTGGTGGACGCCGCCGTGTCGTTGGCCATCGACGGCGGCAGCTCGAACGAGACGAAACCGTCCAGGTGACCGGTGGCGTCGTACACGTCGCGCAGCTGGTCGGCCGCCTCCTGGACGTCGGCGATCGCCAGCTCGAAGAAGACGTCGCCGGGATCCTTGCCGGGCGCCGCGGCGGCCGCGAGCGCGTCGTCGTAGTCGTCGGAGTCGGCGATCGCCTTCTGGAAGATGGTCGGGTTTGACGTGACCCCCACCACCCCGTCGTCGACCCACTGCCGGAACGTGCCCGAGCTGAGCCAGCTCCGGCGGATGTTGTCGAGCCACGGGCTGGTGCCCGCAGCCGCGAGCTCGTGCAGCCTGGTCATTGCGTGATGCCCCCTTCGCGGATCAGAGAAAGTACGCGCACGGCCTCGTCGGCGACGTGGCGCGGCGTGAAGCCGAGGTGGTCGAGCACCGTCTGGCCGGGCGCCGAAGCGCCGAAGCGGTCGATCGCGACGATCGCGCCCCTCGGGCCGGCGAACCGGTCCCATCCCAGTGACGCCCCGGCCTCGACGCAGACGCGGGCCTCGACGGCCGGCGGCAGCACCTCGTCGCGGTACGCCTGCGACTGCTCGTGGAACAGCTCCCACGACGGCAGCGACACCACCCGGCTGGTGACACCTTCGGCGGCCAGCAGCCCACGCGCCTCCTGGACGGTGTGCACCTCGGAGCCGGTCGCGATCAGGATCACGTCCGGGTCGTCGTCGCCCTCCAGCACGTAGCCGCCGCGGGCGGCGTCGGACACCGGCAGCGCAGCGGCATCCAGCACCGGCAGCGCCTGCCTGGTCAGGCACAGAGCGGTCGGATTGCGGCGCTCCATCGCCACCCGCCAGCCGATGGTGGTCTCGTTCGCATCGGCCGGGCGAAAGACGGTCACGTTGGGCGTCGCCCGCAATGTCGCCAGCTGCTCCACAGGCTGGTGGGTGGGGCCGTCCTCACCGAGCCCGACCGAATCGTGGGTGTAGATCCAGATGGCCGGGATGTTCATCAGCGCGGACAGCCGCACGGCCGGCTTCATGTAGTCGAGGAAGTTGAAGAAGGTGCCGCCGTAGGCCCGCAGGCGCGACACCACCAACCCGTTGACGATGCCGCCCATACCGTGCTCGCGGACGCCGAAGCGCAGGTAGCGGCCCTCGTGGCTGCCGGGCTGGAAGTCGGTCCAGTCGGGCGGCTTCGTGTTGTTGGACGGCGTCAGGTCGGCCGAGCCGCCGACCAGCTCCGGCACCTGGGCCGCGATCTCGGCGATCACCTTGCCGGACGCGGCGCGGGTCGCCATGGGGCCGTCACCGGGCGCGAACGGGGAGATGTCGAGCGAGTCCGGGCCGGTGCCGGCGAAGATCCGCTCCAGCTCGGCCCGCTGCGGGTGGGCGGCCATGCGCTCGTCCCACTCGCGCTGCAGCCGCGCCCCCGTCTCGAGCGCCTCCCGGTAGCGGGCCAGCGCGGCCTCGGGGATGACGAAGAACTGGTCGGGATCGAAGCCCAGCGCGCGCTTGGTCTCGGCCTGCTGCTCCGCGCCGCGCGCGTCGGAGTGGGCACGCGAGGTGCCGGCGTCGCGCGAGCCGAAGCCGATGATGGTCTTGACCGAGATCAGGCTGGGCCGGCCGGTCTCGGCGAGCGCGTCGTCGACCGCCGCCTCGATCGCGGCCATGTCGTTTCCATCCATGACAACGGAGGTGTGCCAGCCGTACGCCTCGTAGCGTGCGTCCCGGTCCTCGGTGAAGGCGATCTCGGTGTTGCCGTCGATGGTGACGTGGTTGTCGTCGTAGAGGAACACCAGGTTGTCCAGGCCGAGATGGCCCGCAAGCGACGACGCCTCGCTGCTGATCCCTTCCATCAGGTCGCCGTCGGTGACGATCGCGTACACCCGGAAGCCGGCGTCCGGCCCGTACACCGCCTCCAGATGCTTGGCCGCGATGGCCATGCCGATGGCGTTGGCGGTGCCCTGGCCGAGCGGGCCGGTGGTGACCTCCACCCCCGGCGTGTGGCCGTACTCGGGGTGGCCCGGTGTGCGGCTGCCCCACTGGCGGAACCGCTTCAGCTCCTCCAGCGGCAGGTCGTAGCCGGTCAGGTGCAGCAGCGAGTAGAGCAGCATGCAGCCGTGGCCGCCCGAGAGCACGAACCGGTCGCGGCCGGGCCAGGCCGGATCGGCCGGGTTGAAACGGAGGTGGCGCGTCCAGATCACGTGCGCCATCGGCGCGGCCCCCAGGGGCAGCCCGGGATGGCCGGACTTGGCCTTCTCCACGGCATCCAGCGACAGCGTGCGGACGGTGTTCACGCAAAGCTGGTCGACGTCATCGAACGGTCGTGACACGCGCACGCTCCTTCGGAGGTCTCAAAATCGGCTGGCGAAGAGACGTTATCACCGGCTCCCGCAACGGCTGCGACGGGGTGCCGGAGGCCAATCATCTAGATTGGTCGTACCCCGAAGGGAGTCCGCTTATGCCATTGCGAGCGGGTGTCGACCTGGGCGGCACCAAGATCCAGTCCGTGGTGACCGACGACCAGCACGCCGTGCTGGGGCAGGCCCGCCACCCCACTCCCAAGGACGACGGGCCGCAGGGGGTCGCCGACGGCATCGTCGCGGCGATCCGTGAGGCGCTGGAGGGAGCCGGGGCCGACCCGAGCCAGCTCGAGGGCGTCGGCATCGGCTCGCCCGGCGTGGCCGATGACGAAGCCGGCACCGTCACCCAGGCCCGCAACGTCACCCCCGACTGGACGGGCAGCTTCCCGCTGGCAAACGCCGTCGGCGAGCCGCTGGGAGGGCTGCGCGTGCGTCTCGGCAACGATGTGGACGTGGCCACCCTGGCGGAGGCCCGGCTGGGCGCGGGGCGCAGACACGCCTCGCTACTGGGCGTGTTCTGGGGCACCGGCGTCGGCAGCGGCATCATCCTCAACCACGAGCCCTGGCTGGGAAGGGGCGCCGCCGGCGAGTTCGGCCACACCGTCGTCAAGCTGAACGGCGCGCGCTGCACGTGCGGCCGAAACGGCTGCGTCGAGGCCTACGCCGGCCGCATGGC
>DASUHV010000164.1:0-3753 GCA_036273355.1 Gaiellales bacterium | reverse complement strand
GCGTAGAACGTGCAGGCATCCAGGTAGGAGCCCGCGGTGCTGGGGTGCGTGCCGTCCCACGACCACAGGCCGAGATCGGGCTGTTGCAGGTGCGCGTCGTCCCAGGCGACGCCGACCGGGACGACGTCCGCGCCGATCTCCGACCCGACCGCTGCGTAGCCCTGGTAGAGGCGCAGCTGCATGGCCTGATAGCTGTCGCCCGAGCCGTTGCCGTGCTCGTAGCCCGCGGTCATGAACAGCAGCGTGCGCGCGCCGGTGGCGGTGATCAGCGCGTTCAGGGTGCGTGCTGCGGGATCCATCAGCTGGGCTCGCTCGGCCGGCGGCAACGACGGGATCTTGCTCTGCTCCTGCAGCACCACGTCGTCCCAGCGCACCTCGTGCAGCAGCCGCCGGAGCCCGCCGTCGCCGGCGAAGTCCGACAGCCGCGCAGCGCCCCTGGTGTAGGACACGACGATCAGCGGCCGCGGCCCCGGATCGGCGGCCGCCAGACGGCCCACCATCGCGGGCATGTCGTGGTAGTAGGTGAGGCTGTTGCCCACGAACAGCACGCGCAGGCCGGGCCGGGTGCTGCGCGCGAGCGCGATGTCGCCGCCGATCACCGGATCGAGCGGGTTTCGGACGACGCCCAGCGCGACCAGCGTCACGAAGACGCCCACGCCGAGCAGCAGGCCGGCCAGGAGCACGGCTATCAGACGCAGCAGGCGTGCGAACACACCGCAAGGATCGGCGCCGACGCGCCGGTTCTTGACCAAGATGATTGATCGATATCTCCGTGATGTCCTGGACGGCGAGAACCGAGCCTCGCAAGGACGCAGGGAGCGTCAATATCGGGAATATTGGCGCGACCGAGGACCAGGTGCAAGGCCAACGGCCTTGCACCGATCGGGAGCGATCTGCGATTACGCAGATCGCGGACGGAGGCGACGGTTCGCAGCCGTAGCCACCCCGACCGCCGCTCAGGTCAAACCGAACGAAGCGGCCAGGCTCGCGAGAGATATCGATCAATCATCTCAGGCGGCCACCCTAGGCGGCCGCCTCCTGCGGCTCGCGCGCGACGGCCACGCCGATCAGCGCCGCCAGCCGCGCGTCGCCCTGCCGGTCGGCCCACTCGCCGAAGCTCATGTCCGACCGCCGCTCGCCCTTGTAGGCGCGCACCACCCGCTCGACGGCGTAGCGGGCGTCGTCGGCCGGGATCGCCTTGCTGGCGATGCGCCGCCCGAAGGCCGCTCCCTCCCCCAGCCGTCCGCCGATGTGCAGGATGAAGCCCTGCACGCGCTCGCCCTCGGCCGTCTTGGCGATGCCGCCCTGCAGGCCGATGTCGGCGATCTGGTACTGGGCGCAGGCGTTCGGGCAGCCGTTCAGGTTGATCCGGATCGAGCCGTCCAGGTCTCCGATGCGCCGCTCCAGGTGCTCGATCAGCTCCGCCGCGCGGTGCTTGGTCTCGACGATCGCGAGCTTGCAGAACTCCATGCCCGTGCACGAGATGACGCCGCGCCGGAACGCCGACGCCTCGGTGGGCAGGCCCAGGTCGGCGAGCTCGGCCGCGACCGTCTCGACGTCGCTGTCGGGCACGTCCACGACGATGATGTTCTGGCGGTTCGTGCAGCGCAGGTCGCCCGTGCCGTAGCGCTCCGCGATGCCGGCCACGCCGATCATCTGGTCGGCCGTGAAGCGGCCGCGTAGCGTGGTGCCGCCCACGTAGTAGAGGCCGGGCTGCGCCTGCGGGTGCACGCCCAGGTGATCGCGGTGCGGGTCGATCGGCGCGGTCGGCGGGACGGAGCGCTCCAGCTCGTAGCCGAGCTTGCGCTCGACCTCGTCGCGCAGCCGCTCGACCCCCCACTCGTCCACGAGGAACTTGATGCGCGCACGCGTGCGCTTGGTGCGCTTGCCCTCGTCCCGGTAGAGCTCGGTGATGGCACGGCACACCTCCACCGCCTGCTCCGGGCGCGCGAACACGTCCAGCCGGCGGCCCATCTTGGCCGACGCTCCCAGCCCGCCGCCGACCCACACGTCGTAGCCGATCACGCCGTCCTTGTCGACGGCCACCAGCCCGATGTCGTTGATCTCGTGCTGCGCGCAGTGATGGACGCAGGCCGACACCGACACCTTGAACTTGCGGGGCAGGTTCGAGAACTCACGGTGACCGACGAACGCCCGCTCCAGGTCGGCCACCAGGGGCCGCGTGTCGATCAGCTCGTGGCCGTCCACCCCGGCCAGCGGGCATCCCACGACGTTGCGCCAGACGTCGCCGCAGGCCTGCGTGAACGACAGCCCGACCGCGTTCAGCTCGTCCAGCACGATCGGCATGTCCTCGATCGCCAGGTTGTGCAGCTGGATGTTCTGGCGCGTCGTGATGTCGCCCATGCCGCGGCCGTAGCGCTCTGCCAGCGACCCCACCGCACGCAGCTGCTCCGAGCTGACGATGCCGCCCGGAAACTTGACGCGGAGCATGAACAGGCCGTCGGTCTGCTCGGACGGCCCAGGGTCGCCGGAGGCGGCCGACTCGGCGGCGCGCTGCGTGTAGACGCCGTACCAGCGGAACAGCGCCAGGTCGTCGGGCTCGATCGCGTCGAAGCCGAGCTCGGCGTAGCGGTAGATGTCTGCGAGCACGTCCAGCCCGTCCTTGCGGGCTTTGATGTGCTCGATCTCGGGAAGCTTGGCGGCGGTATCGGTCATGAGGGATCGCTCCGGGTGCTCGCGGGATGTCCTCGCAGCCTATCTTGTTTGGATCCAAACCTCAAATCTTGGGATACATACAACCAGCGCTCCGATGGGCGCCGACCGGCTGTAGGATCGACCACATGCCCGACCGCCCGACCGGCAGCCCCAGCCGCGCCGACGACCTCGCCCACGAGCTCCAGGTCGAGATCATCACGGGCCGGATCCCGCTGGGCACCCGGCTGCGACAGGAGGACCTGGCCGAGCGCTTCGGGGTCAGCCGCACCCCCATCCGCGAGGCGCTGCGCCAGCTGCAGGCGATCGGGCTGGTCGAGCAGCTGGGACACCGCGGGGCGCTGGTGCGGTCGTTCTCGCCGGACGAGTGCCGCAACATCTTCCTGGTGCGCGCGGAGCTGGAGGGGCTGGCGGCGGAGCGAGCTTCCGGCCTCCTGACCACCTACGACCACGCCGACCTGGACACCGCCCAGGCGCTGCTGCGGGCCGGAGGCGAGCGCGTCCAGCAGCTACCGGAATCGGACGCCGAGGGGCGGCTGATCGCCCTGCAGCAGTGCTCCCAGGCAAACGAGCTGTTCCACAACGTGATCCTGGCCGCAGCCAACTGCCCGCCGCTGCGAGACACGGTGCAGGCGCTCACCAACCGCGTGCCGCGCAGCCTGGCGTGGCACACGTTCGCCGTCGACCCCGGGATCGTGCCCCGCAGCGCCGACGACCACGACCGCATCGCCGAGGCGCTCGACAAGCCCGACCCGAAGCGGGCGCGGAAGCTGCTGCACGCCCACGTGCTGGACACGGGCGAGACGCTGGCGCGGTGGCTGTCGCGGCAGGGCGGGCGTTAGGGGCCTCACCACCACGAGACGCCGGTTGCCGACCAGCAGGGTCAGGCTGAAGCCAGACCCTTCACCCAGGCGCACGCCTCGCCGCCGGCAAGTGTCTGGCTTCAGCCTGACACTGCCGAAGCACCACCAAGCCATCGAGCACGCCGCACCACCACGAGACGCCGGTCGCCAACCAGCAGGGTCAGGCTAAAGCCAGACCCTTCACCCAGGCGCACGCCTCGCCGCCGGCAAGTGTCTG
>DASUHV010000163.1:0-17504 GCA_036273355.1 Gaiellales bacterium | reverse complement strand
CCGCGCCGACGTGCTCACCGTCTCCCTGCACATGCGCCACGGCAGCTGGGGGCCGTCGCATCCGCAGACGGGATCTCCCGCCGAGGTGGGCGTCGGCCCCGGGGCCGGCCACAACGTCAACGCCGAGCTGGGACTGGGCGGTGGCATCCGCGCCTACGAGGCAGCCTTCACCCAGGTGATCCGGCCGATCCTCGATCAGTACCGGCCCGACCTGATCGTGGGCGCGTGCGGGCAGGACGCGAGCGGCTTTGACCCCAACGGCCGCCAGAACCTGCTGATGGCTGGGTTTCGCCGCGTCGGCCGCCTGGTGGCGGAGGCCGCCGACGGGCTGTGCGACGGCAAGCTGGTGCTGGTGCAGGAGGGCGGCTACGCGCGCACCTACGCCGCCTACTGCCTGCACGCTACGCTCGAGGGCGTGCTCGGCACGGGGCCGCTGCTGGCCGACCCGATCGGCTATCTGCCCGACGACGCCGGCCGCGGCGACGGCGACCTCGCCGCGCTGCGCACCTACCTGTCGCCGTTCTGGCGTCTGCCCTGACCCGCGCCGGCAGCGTCAGGCCGGCGCCTGCAGCTCGACCAGCCCCAGCGCGTCAACGCAGTAGACGTCGTGCACCTGGGTGATCACCATCAGCAGGCCGCCGCACGCCCGGCACCGCACCACCACTCCCGGTGCCCTCGTATAGACGACCACCTCCGCCACCGGCCCGCGTGCCCCGCAGTGCCCGCACGTGCCGATCGCGGTTGTCATGTCGCCGCCGAACACCTCCGCAAGCGTGCCTGCGATCGCGTTGCCGTCGAGTGCCTGGCTGTCGGTCATGGCGTCTCGCCTCCCGTCGGTCCAAATCGTTCGGTTCGAATCCTGGCCGCGTCGTGGCCGAGCGAGACGAGGGCGCCGGCCACGGCCTCGACGAACCCGGTGGGGCCGCAGACGTACACGAGCGGGCGTTCCGCCGCCGGCCAGCAGACCTCGGCCACCAGCTCGCGGTCGACGCGCCGCCCGTATCCACTCCACCCCGCGGGCTGCCGGCGCGTCAGCGTGAGCCGGACGTCGCCGCGGTCGGCCGCCGTCAACTCGTCCCGGTAGATGACGTCCTCGAGCGAGCGGGCCGAGTACAGCAGCCGCACCGGGACGGTGCTGGCGGAGGCGCGGTGATGGCGCAGCATCGCGCGTAGCGGTACGACCCCCGAGCCGCCGCCGACCAGGAACACCGGGGTTCCCGGCGCCTCCTCCCAGGCGAAGTAGCCGCCGATCGGGCCGCGCAGCTCGATCTCATCGCCCGGCCGCAGCTCGTCGGCCAGGTAGGGCGACACCTCGCCGTCGTCGATCCGCTCCACCGTCAGCTCGATCTGGCGGTCCTCCGGCGCGGAGGCGATCGAGTAGCTCCGCTGCGCCTGATACCCGTCCTCGGCCGTCAGCCGCACGTCCACATGCTGGCCGGCCCGGTGCCGGCCCCAGCCGGGGACGTCGAACACGATGCTCTTCGTGCGGGCCGTCTGCTCGATCAGCTCCAGCGCGGTTGCCGGCTGCCAGTTCAATCGCCGGCGTAGCGCTGCTCGCGCCACGGGTCACCGTAGTTGTGGTAGCCGTAGCCCTCCCAGAAGCCGGGCTCATCCTCCAGCTGCAGCTCAAGTCCGCGCACCCACTTCGCGCTCTTCCAGAAGTACAGGTGCGGCACCAGGAGCCGCGCCGGCCCGCCGTGCTCCGCGTGCAGCGGCTCGCCGTCGTAGGAGAACGCAATCCAGGCGCGGCCGCCGGTCAGGTCCTCCAGCGGCAGGTTGGTGGTGTAGCCGCCGTCGCTGAACGCGGTCACGTACTCGGCGCTGGTCTCGACGCCCTCCAGCAGCGTGTCGAGGGAGACGCCCGTCCAGACCGTGTCCAGCTTCGACCACTTCGTGACGCAGTGGATGTCCCGCGTCACCGTCTCCCGCGGCAGCGCCTGGAACTCGTCCCACGTCCAGGTGTGCGGCTGGTCGACCTGCCCGCGGATCGTGAAGCTCCAGCTATCGAGCGACCCGTGCGGGGTCGGCCCGGCCGAGAGCACGGGAAAGTCCTGCGTCACGTACTGCCCGGGCGGCACCCGCGCCGGATCGACGTCGGGCCGCCGGCGACCGTGGAACCCGCGAGTGATGCGCGTCATCAGCGTTGACCTCCCCTTGGTGGTATCCGTCACACCGCAAGGCGGAGCCTACTCCCGTTGCTAGTGCCGCCCCTCTGCCGCCGGTTGCAACCCGACCGGGGGCGGAACGGCCGGCGTGTCGATGTCCTCGAACCGGTCGATGCGGCGGAGCGCGGGGAACTTCCAGGCCCAGACCAGGGCCACCACGATCGATGCCGCGCCGCCCAGCACCACGGCCGGCACGGCGCCGATCAGCGCCGCCGCGACGCCCGACTCGAAGGCGCCCAGCTCGTTGGAGGCGCCGATGAAGACGCGCTCCACCGCCCCCACCCGGCCCCGCAGAGCGGGCGCGGTCAGAAGCGGCGCCAGGGTGCCGCGGATCGACATCGACACCATGTCGGCACCGGCCAGGGCGGCCAGCGCGACCATCGACAGCGCGAAGCTGGTCGAGAAGCCGAACACGATCGTGAAGGCGCCGTACAGCGCCACCACCACCAGCAGCGTGCGCCCGACGCGGCGCTTCAGTGGACGGCCCGAGAGCACCGATCCGACCACCACCGCGCCGATCCCGGGCGCGGCACGAAGCAGGCCGTTGCCAAATGCGCCAACGTGCAGGATCGTCTGGGAGAAGACCGGCAGCAGCGCCGTGGCACCCCCGAACAGCACCGCCATCAGGTCGAGCGAGATCGCACCCAGCAGCGCCGGCGTGTCGAAGATGAAGCGCACACCGGCCAGGGCGTCGGACAGGCTGGCCTCCTGCTCGGCCACGTGCGCGCGGCCGATCGCCTTGGGCACCAGCATCACCATCACCATCGCCAGCACCGCGCAGACGGCGGCGAAGGCGTAGGGCACCGGCGGCCCCACCACCTGCAGCAGGCCGGCGACTGCTGGGCCTGCGATCATCGCCGCCTGCATCACCGACATCAGCACCGCAACCGCCCGGGCGAGCATGGCCTGCGAGACGCCGGCGGCCAGCAGCGGCCCCACGGCCGGGGCGGAGTAGGCATTGCCGATCCCGATCACGAACGCCAGCACGTAGAGCGGCCAGACGGCGGTGTCACCGCGGCCGGCATCGATTGCCAGCGCGACCGCCGCGGCGGCTACCACCGCCAGGCCCAGCGCGGTCACGCGGCGGCGGTCGTGGCTATCGGCGGCGTGGCCGGCCGGCAGCGCCAGCACCACCGCCGGGATGAACTCGGCCAGGCCGATCAGTCCCAGGACCAGCGGGTCGTGGGCGCGCGAGTAGCCCTGCCAGCCGAGCGTGGTGGCGGTGGCGCCGAAGCCGAGCGACATCAACAGCTCGACGCTGACCAGCAGCCCCACCGTGCGGTCGCGCATCAGCGCGCGCAGCGGCTGCGTCTCGCTCAACGCCGGCTAGCAGCCCGGCTCGGGCTGCTCGGAGCACTGCCCCGCGACCGCCTCGACGGCGCGCGCAAGCAATCCGTTGAGGGTCGCCCGCTCGCGCTCGGTCAGCGTCGAGAGCACGGCGTCGTCGATGCCATGGAGGGCGCGATCGAGCTCCTGGAGCACGCGTCCGCCCTGGTCGGTCAGCTCGATGATGCCGCGGCGGCGATCGGCGCGATCGCGGCTGCGGACGATCAGGTCGGCGTCCTCGAGGTCGTTCAGCACCCCCACCAGGTTGGAGGGGTCGACCCGCAGCAGGTCGGCCAGCGTCTGCTGAGCCGAGGGGCCGCGCTCTCGCAGGTGCTGCAGGGCCAGCAGCTCACGCGGCCGCAGCCCGGTTGGGGCGATCGCCTGCTCGATGCGCGGGCGCAGGCCGCGGCCGAGCTGGGCGATCAGCACGCTGGATGCGGTCGAGGGCAGCGCTGGAGCGTCGGTCTTCACGCGTCCAGTGTACAAGGTCGAGAGTCGATCGTTTATGCATCATAAATGATTGGTGCTAGGCTAACGCTCTATCCGCCACCTACCGAGGAGCAGATGTGACCTTCACCCTTCCCCAACCCGGCACGGCCAACCCCGACTTCGCACAGCCGGCCGACGCCGAACGGCTGGAGCACACCGCCGAGGCGCTGCGGCAGCGCGGCTTCCAGGTGACGATCGCCGAGAGCGGCGACCAGGCCCGGCAGCTGGTGCTGGACGAGCTGCCCGAGGGCGCAGAGGTGCACACCGGGCTGTCGGAGACGCTGCAGCAGATCGGGCTCACCGATGTGCTCGAGAACTCCGGCCGCTACGACCCGGTGCGGCCGCGGCTGAAGCAGCTCGACCGCGAGACGCAGGGGCGGGAGATGCGAAAGCTGGGCGCAGCCCCGGACTACGTGATCGGAAGCGCCGCGGCGATCACCGACGACGGTCAGATCGTGGTCGGGTCGGGGTCAGGCAGCCAGCTGGGCGCGTACGCGTACGCGGGCGGGCACGTGATCCTGGTGGTCGGCCACCAGAAGCTGGTGCGCGACGTGGCCGAGGGCCTCGAGCGGCTGCAGCACTACAGCCTGCCGCGCGAGTGGGATCGCATGCAGGCGGCCGGCTTCCCGGGCACGGTGCTGGCAAAGACGCTGATCATCTCCTACGAGCCGGGAGCGCGGATCAGCGTGATCCTGGTTCCGGAGACGCTCGGCTTCTAGGTGAAGGGTCGCGCTAGGTGTTGTCATCGCTCCGGCCCGCGCCGATCGCCAAAATGGGCGGTGCGGGCCGAAGCGAGTGACTACATCGCGGCGATAACGCTGTTCAGGGTGTTGCTGATCGTGGTCGACAGCAGACCCAGCGTCACGACCACTGCGATCGTGATCACGCCGAGCACAACCGCGTACTCGGCCATGGTCTGGCCGGCCTCTTCGTGCAGCGTCTTGAGCACGTCCGTCATGCTTCTTCCTCCCACGTTAAAAGTGCGGACAATCCAGGTTGCTATCGGCCGGGCCGGCATCCGGCCAGCCACCCAGTTGGGTGATTCAGCAACTACTTTGCACGCTCAACCAGCTACGGCTGGCCTGAGCGGTCGTTGCTCTGGAAGAAGCTCGCGATCGCGCCGGCCGAGCCGGCCACCACGACGACGGCCCACACCTCGAGCAGCACGTCGACCACGCGGCCGGCCGGGGTGACCGGATTCGGTATCTGGGAGGAGACGGTCAGCAGCTGGACGGTCGAGAAGAACAGGGCCTGTCCGATCGTGCGCACCTGGCTGCCCGCCGAGTGGCGCTCCAGCATGAACATCGCAACCGCCCCGATCACGTCGATGATGACCGTGAGCACCAGCACCAGCCCCAGCCGCCCCAGCAGGCGCCGGTGGTGGTCGCCGTAGGAGGTGATCAGTCGCCACTCGTCGCGGATAGCGCCCATTGCCGGAACGGTCGCAGACGGGGCGGTCGGATCGCGGCCGCCTGCTACGACGCGTCGAAGGTGACGCCCTTCGCCAGCGCGACCAGGATCGACGCCTTCAGCTTGCTGGCAGATGTACCGGCATCCGTCCACCAGCCGCTGAGGACGTCGAACCTCATGGTGCCCGCGCGGATGTACGTGTTGTTGACGTCGGTGATCTCGAGCTCTCCGCGAGCCGAGGGCTCCAGGCCGGCGATGATCGAGAACGCCTCCGCGTCGTACATGTAGCAGCCGGTCACGACCAGATCGCTCTGCGGCCGCTCGGGCTTCTCCTCGATCTCGATGATCTGCTCACCCCGCACCGTCGCGACGCCGAACCGCCGCGCGTCGTGGGGGGACACGCGCTTGAGCAGGACGCGGGCGCCACCGCCCTGCTGCTGGAAGGCCTGGACGTACGGCGTCAGATCGTCCTGGAAGATGTTGTCGCCCAGGATCACGACGGCGTCCTCCCCTTCCAGCTGGGGGCCGGCCTGCGCCAGCGCATCCGCGATCCCACCCTCGCCGTGCTGGACCGCGTACGTGATGCTGGCGCCGAGCTCCGATCCGCCGCCGAGCAGGTGCCGGAACTGGTCGATCTCCTGCCCGGTCACGAGCACGATGTCGGTCACGCCGGCCGCGACCAGGCTGCGCAGCGGGAAGTAGACCATCGGCTCGTCGAACACGTCCAGCAGGTGCTTGTTGACCACGCGCGTCATGGGGCTGAGACGCGTCCCCAGCCCACCCGCCAGCACGACGCCCTTCACGCCGCGCCCCGCGCGTAGGCGGACACGGACGTGCGCCAGTCGGACAGCGGCAGCCCGAGGCCGCGGGCGCGATCGAGCGACAGCAGCGAGTTGGCCGGGCGTTGCGCCAGGGCGGAATTCATGCGGCGACCGTACTCCATCGTGCTCACGTGCTCGACCGGGACAGTGAGCCCGGCCGCCGCCAGCGACTGCTCGGCGACCCCCGCCCAGGACGTCGGCGGGCCGTCGCCGGTGACATGCACCAGCCGCGGCGGGTCGATCGACAACAGGTGCGCGATCGCTCCGGCCACGTCGGCAGCGGCGGTCGGCCGTCCCACCTGGTCGTCGACGACCGCCAGGGGGCGGCCCGCCGCGGCCGCGCGGAGGATCGTGCGGATGAAGTTGCGGCCGTCGCCATACACCCACGACGTGCGGATCACGGTGTTGTCACCCGCCTCCAGCAGGGCCATCTCGCCCGCGAGCTTCGTGCGCCCGTACACGCTCAGCGGCCGCGGCTGGTCCGCCTCCGTGTACTCGCCGGGCGCAGTTCCGTCGAACACGTAGTCGGTGGACACGCCGATCACGCGGGCACCGGCAGCGCGGGCCGCGGCGGCGACGTTCCGGCTGCCGGCGCCGTTCACCTCCTCCGCGAGGCGCGGCTCCCGCTCGCACCGATCGACGTCGGTCATGGCCGCGAGGTGCACGACCACGTCCACGCCGGCGATCGCATCGCTCGCCCGGGCCCGGTCGGTCACGTCCAGCTCGTCACGCGTGGCGTAGCGGGCCGTGGGCAGCAGCGGCCGCAGGGCCCGGCCGACCTGGCCGTCGCCCCCGGTCACGAGAACGACGGGAGGTCCGGCCATCGCAGCTGGGGGTTGGTGCGATCGCGTTCGCTCAGCACCGGATCGCGCACGCGCCACGCGATGCCGAGCTCCGGGTCGTTCCATGCCACGCCGTGCTCGTCATCCGGGTCGTATGTCCGGGTCACGGCGTACAGCATGTCGACGTCGTCGACCGCGAGGTATCCGTGCGCGACGCCGGGAGGTATGTAGACCGTCGTGGCGGAGCCGCCCCCAAGGTCGAACACCTCGACATGGGCACGGTCGCCGCGCAGGTCGGCCAGTGCCACCTGCGCCAGGCCTCGCACGATGTACCACAGGTCGGCCTGGTGTTGATGGTAGTGAAGCCCGCGCAACACGTTCGCCCGCGAGAACGAGTGGTTGAACTGGACGAAAGCTTCCGGGTACTCATCGGAGCGGAACAGCTCCAGGAAGTCCCCGCGCTGGTCCGGCCAGGTGCGCCGCTGTGACACAACCACGCCCGGGATGTCAATCGTCACGGTAGATCGCCTCCGCCTCCGGCTCCAGCTCCGCCCACCACTCCTGATGGTCTCGATACCAGCTGACGGTCTGCTCGAGAGCAACCTCGAAGTCATGGCGGCACGACCAGCCCAGCGATCGTAGTCGTGATGAATCGATCGCGTAGCGAACGTCGTGGTCGGGACGGTCGTAGTCTGACAGGACAACAGCATCCTCCTCCCGCCCCGCCGCCGCAGCGACCAGGCGGGCGACCTCGAGGTTCGAGCGTTGCTGTCCCTCGGGCGAGATGTTGTACGCCTGCCCGCGCTCCCCGCGCTCGATCAGCACGTCCAGCGCAGCGCACAGATCCTCCACGTGCATCCAGTCCCTGACCTGTCCGCCCCCGCCCCACACCGGCAGCGATCGGCCCCGCAGCGCGCGCACCGTCCACCGGGGAATCGCCTTCTCCGGGTGCTGCCACTGACCGAAGCAGTTCGTGGGACGGGCCACGATCACCCCCTGCCGGTGCGACCGGGAGAGCGCGAGATCGTCCGCGAGCGCCTTGCTGCGGGCGTAGGCGCTCGTGGCCGCGCCCTCCCCTTCCAGCTTGTCCTGCTCGCGGAACGGCTCGGCGGTGCAGGGCCCGTAGACCTCGTCGGTCGAGACGTGCACGACCAGCTCCGTCCCCGCCTGCTCGGCGGCGTCGAGCACTCGCCGGGTGCCCTCGACGTTCGTGTGGAAGAAGCGATCCGGCGCCGACTCGCTCCGGGTCACGTGCGACTCGGCGGCGAAGTGCACGATCACGTCGGGCCGGCTCCGAACGACGATATCGGTGAACGCCTGATCGGCGACGTCGGCGCGGATCGTGTCGACCGCCTCGGCGACACCGGCCAGCCGCCGCGGGTCGCCCGCGTAGGTGCACACGTCCACGTTCACCACGTCCCCGCCTCGGGCGGCGGCACGCCGTATGAACTCTGACCCGATGAACCCCAGGCCGCCGGACACAAGGAGCCGCGAAGGCACGATGGACGGCGAGTATACCGAACGAATCCCAGGCAAGAACGAGCAAAACACCGCTGGTACCATCGTTGCGCCCCGGGCAAACGCGGCTCCCGCATGCGGATACTCATCGTCTGTGACTTCCTCCTGAAGTACGCCTCCCAGCAGGCGCGCGCGCTTTCGGGCCTGGGAAATGACGTCCGGCTCCTGTGTCGTTCTCACGCACTCGAGTTCGGGGGCTCCGAGGCGGAGCGGGACGAGCTGCTGGACGGGCTGCGGGAGCACGGGGTCGACTCCGTGTCCGTGCCCGGGCGCATCAGATCGTTGTCCGCGGTACCGGACATGGTCGAGATCCGGCGCTCACTGCGGCGATGGCGCCCGGATGTCGTGCAGGCCCACGAGAACCACGATCCGCGGCTGCTCGCCCTGACCAGCGGCCTCCCCTCCGTGCTGACCGTGCACGACCCGCTGGGGCACCCCGGAGCGCCGGCGCTGACGCGCAGCGAGGACTGGACGTTCCGGCGCTGGTTCCACCGCGCCGACTGGTTCATCGTGCACGGCCGGGCCCTCGCCGACGAGCTCGCCGACCTGTACCCCGGACGGCCGATCGCCATCGTCCCGCACGGCATCTCCCCGCTCCCCCAGCCGCTGCCGCCACCACCGGCGCCGAGCGTGCTGCTGTTCGGCCGGCTCGAGCAGTACAAGGGAGTCGAGGTGCTCGTCGACGCGATGCGGCTGGTCTGGAGACAGCGACCCGAGGTGCGACTGGTCGTCGCCGGAACGGGTCATGCGGCGCGGCTGGTGCCGCAGGACGAGCGGATCTCGCTGCTCCAGCAGTACATCCCGGAGGCGGGGGTGGACGGCCTCTTCGCAGCCGCATCGCTGGTGGTGCTTCCCTACACGCAGGCAAGCCAGAGCGGTGTCGGCGCTCAGGCGCTGGCCCGAGGCATCCCCGTGGTCGTCAGCGACGCCGGCGCGCTTCCCGACCTGGCGATCGACCAGTCCTACGTGGCGGCTGCCGGCAGCGACCAATCGCTGGCAGACGCGATCCTGGCGCACGTCGACGACGGTCCCGAGACCAGGCGGGCGGTGCTGAGACACGCGCGGGACCACCTATCGTGGCAGCACGCGGCGGAGCTGACCGCCGACGTCTACCGGGACGTCCTTGCGGCTCGCGGGCGCCGCTAGATGAACTACACCGGCGTCTTCTTGCGGGCGTCCTGCAGCTTCTGCCAGGAGCGGAACACGGCCGCCTTGGTCTTGTCGACGGACTCCGACTCGCCCGGCGGCCGCGGCGACAGGTGCAGCCTGCGCAGCCGCTGGTTGATGCGCGAAACGCCCTCGGTGCGCTCGGTGTACGCCGTGAAGAACGGTATCGAGAACGACACCGAAATCCCCGACTCGGTCTCCACCCAGTGCGGCACGTACGACGGCAGATACACGCCCACCCCACGCTCCAGGCGGGTGGTCTCCGCGGCCTCCTGCATTGCCTCAAAGTCGCACTCCTCGCCATCCAGGTAGCGGTCGAGCTCGCGGTGGCGCAAGCTCGGGTTGTCGGCGAACGAGGCCACGCTGACGTGCTTGACGCCCCGCACCTGCAGCAGGAAGCTGTGCTCCACGTCGAAGTGCATCGGCGTGGTCGATGCCGGTGCGGAGATGAACAGGTAGCCGGCCCGCCGGGTCATACCGCCCTCCCGGTCTCTCACCAGCCCCTCGACCTCGTCCAGGCAGTCGTTGATGATCTCCGCGTAGGCCGGGTCCTGCTGGATGTCCCGCAGCGTCATGCGGACGCCGCTGTTCTCGATGTCAAGCAGCGTCTCCGAGGGCGGCCCGCTGCCGACGTCCACGTACCCGAACCCCGAGTTGGCGAGCGCGAGGTCGGCCTGCTCCCGCCGGACGGACTGCGCCGGCAGCCGGTCGGCAAGCTCGGCCATCGCCTCCATCGTGAACAACGGGTGATCGGAGAGATTGTGGGTGACCGCGAGCGATCGCCGCGCGAACACCTCCGGGAACGACTGCGCATCGATCTCGACGTGCCGAACCATAAAGGGACCCCCATCCCGGGCTCGCGTGGCGGAGCCGCTCGCGAACCACCCAACTGGTTACCGCGAGCAGCCTACTACCCACCCGGAGGTGTGGCAAGGAATCCGGCCGCGATCGCTCAGGCCGGCCGCGGCGCCCGGGCGGTGACGTGCACGCGTATCCGATCGATCGCCGCGTCCCGCCGGTCGCGGCTGCCGCCGGCCGAGTGGCGGACGACGCGAGCCGCGTCGATCCCGGTCAGCGTGGCACGAAGCGCCACGCTGACCGGCCTGCCGAAGTGCTTCTCGGAGTAGCGATGCTGGCTCTCGAGCAGCAGCAGCGAGGAGCGCGAGCGCACCCCCGGCGAGCTGCCGGTGGTCTCGTGATAGGCCTCCAGCGCCGGCAGGAACTGCGTCCGCCAGCCGCGCCGGGCGGCGCGGATCTGCCAGTCCACCTCCTCGCAGTACACGAAGAAGCGCTCGTCGAAGGGTCCGACGTCATCAAACGCGGCGCGCCGCAGGAGCAGGAACGCTCCGGTCGCCGCATCGACCAGCCGCGGGGCGCCGTAGTCCCAATCGAGCATGCGGTAGCGCCGCGCACGCTCGAGGTGCGGGAAGCGCTGCGCGAGTGCGAGGTCCTCGGACACAAGGTCGAACGGTCGCGGCGAGCGGAAGCAGCTGGGCTGCACGGTGCCGTCGGGGTTGCGCAGCCGCGCAGCCACGACCGCGACACGAGGGTCTGCGAAGGCGCGAACCGCCTCGTCATGGCTGCCGGTGACACGGTCGACGTCCGGGTTCAGCAGCAGCAGCAGGTCGCCCTCGCCCGCGGCGATTCCCTGGTTGACCGCGGCGGCGAAGCCGCGGTTGACCGGGTTGGAGATCACCACGGCGTCCGGCTTCAGCGATCGCAGGATGCCGGCCGCACCGTCGCCGGGCGAGTTGTCCACGAGCACGAAGCGCACCGGGCCGCCCGCGTACCGCTCGGCCACCGACACGGTGCGCTCGATCAGCGGCGCGCTGTGGAAGTTCACGATGATGACATCGAGCGTCACGGCCTCACCTCCGCTTCAGCAGCGCGAGCTCGCGCCTCAGCACCGCCGCCAGCGCCAGCACGCCCACCAGCGGCACCACCGAATCCGGCGGTGTCAGGTAGATGGCGACGTTTGAGCTGGCCGCCTGCGCCACCAGCGCCACGACCACTCCGGCGCCCAGCCAGCCGTCGCCGGCAGCCCACCTGGCACGGAACCACCGCAGCCCGTTCAGCAGGCCGAACGCAAGCGCGGTCAGGAGCGCCAGCAGGCCGGCGATGCCGGCGCGCATCCAGATCCACAGGTACTGCTCGTGCATGAACGGACGCACCTGGGTGACGACGACACCGTCGTCAGAGCTCTGGAGCACCGCTCCATAGGGTGGCCCCCATCCCAGGCCGAGGATCGGGTGCGCATGGATCCTGGCGGTCGCGATCCGGTTCTCGTAGTACCGGTCGTCGAGCGTCTGGGTCTTCAGCTCCGAGTAGTTGGTGATGCTCGTGATCCGTGATGCGACGGCGTTCGAACCGACGGCCGAGTTGCCGATCGTGACCAGGCTGGTGAAGATCACCACCAGCGTCGCGGCCATCACGACGAACCGCCGTCTCTGCGGAGCGACCAGAGCGGCAACCGATAGGCCCAGCGCCAGCCCGATCAGCATGTTGCGATTGAGGCTGAGCACCACACCGCTGAGCGTGACGGCGCTCATCACCCAGGCCGCCCGCCGGTGGCGGCGCGGGCCCCAGAGCAGGCAGGCGAGCGAGAACGCGGCCCCCACGTACACCAGAGTCAGTCCCGGTGGCCGGACGCGAAGGAACCCGGTCGTGTCGGATGTCAGCGTCGAGGCCACATCTGACGGCGCGATCCAGAACAGCGACGTGGCCGGGCCGATGATCACCTGAGCCGCCTGTAGGGCGACCACCACCACAACGCAGGCCGCGACCAACCGGAACACCTGCCTGCGCGACGAGGGAAGGGCGAGCGCCGCCAGGGCCGGCCAGAAGGCCGCGTAGAACAGCATCAGCCGCATGTCGAACGCGGCGTCATGAACGCTCGCGCCGTGCGCGACGCCCACCACCACGCCTCCGATCACGGCGAGCAGGAACGCTCCCAGCGCAACGCTCTCGCGTCTTGCGGCGAGTGCCCCCCACACGCCGCGGAGCGGGTTGGACATGAACATCAGGCACGCCAGCGACGCCCACAGCAGCAGCTCCGCCGGAAGGAACTGCAGCGAGGAGAGCCCGACTTCGGGCGGCGCCACCGCGTCAAAGGCGGTGGCAACGCTGACCAGGATCGCGAGGTAGCCCGCCCAGGGGACGCGCGCGAACACAAATACGACCAGCCCTGCGACCGGGAGCAGGGCGAACTTGGCATGCCCCTTCCCGACCAGCACTCCGAGCACGATCGCGGCCGCGACCGTGCCCGCTGTCCATACAGGCAACGGCCGGGTCGGGCGTGCGAAGCGGCCGCCGCCGGGGAGGTGCTCTCGGGCCGATGCGATCTGGCCGATCACCCGGCCCACCGTCCCCGGGCGGTGGCCATGACGAGCTGGCCGACCTCGGAGGCGCGGTCCCTGCAGGTCGCCATCAGCACCAGCATGTACACGGTCAACGCGATCACCACCGCAGCGATCCCCGCCGCGATCGACGGCCCGATCCGCTCCGTCAGGCCCAGTCCGGCAGCGGCACCCAGCCACGCGCCGACCGCCGGAAACACCAGCAGCCCCGCGATATGCGCCTGGGTATGGCGGACGGCACCGCGTCCGAGCACGACCGCATCAACGACGGAACCCGCCCCCCACCCGATCCCGATCGCCGCGACGCCCAGCAGAGGTAGCGTCGCGAAGGCGATCAGCAGCCACACGATCGTGTGCGCGATGGTCGCACGCAGCGGGGTGGCGGCATCGCCGACGGCATACAGATAACCGCCGGTCGCGACCGAGATCGGGCCGCCGATCATCAGGCCGGCGCTCGCCCAGGGGATCACTTTCGCGGTATCCGTCCACTGTGAGCCGAACACGGCGGGCACGAATGCCGTCGCGGACCCGGCCAGCGGCGTCAGCACGAGGCCGGTGGCGACCGCGGCCAGTCCCACCCAGCGCTCGATCATGGGCCGGGCCGGCTCGTCGGCGGCCAGCAGCCTGGCCATGGCGGGATAGCTGACGCGCCACAGCGATGAGAACAGGAGGTACGGGAGCTGCATCACGCGATAGGCCAGGTTCCAGAGACCGAGCGTGGAGACGCCCGCAATCAGCACAGTGCCCAGGTTGAGGCCAAGGTCGCGGACGATGTTGACGACCCCGACGGCCTGGAAGCGCGCCCCGAACCCGAGCATCGGCCTGATCCGCGACCAGCCCAGCCGCGGGCGCACGACGCCGTCGGGCGTCCGGCGCATCATCAGGCCGCTGCCCAGAGCCGACCGCACGATGATGGCCGTCGCCAGGCCCCAGACGCCCCAGCCGACGGCGACCGTGCCGATCGCCCAGACGTAGAAGGCGGCCGACTCGATGAACTCGATGGTCACGATCGGCCGGTAGGCGAGCTCCCGCTCGAGCAGCACGAATCCCGGCGTTCGCAACGTCATCAGCGGGATCGCCAGGGCCATCAGCGCCGTCACCTGGCCCAGGTGACCGAACGGCAGCGAGATCACCACGATCAGCAGCGTCAGCGCCGCGGCGATGCTGAGCTGCAGACCGAGCAGCGCCTCCAGCTCGGGCCGGCTCGGCGTCGCACGGCCGCGGATCATCGCCGCGCCCATGCCGGCGTCGGCGAAGAACGCACCCACCACGACGATGGTGGTGCCGAAGGCGACGGCCCCCAGCTCGTCCGGCACCAGCAGCCGTGCCAGCACGATGTTGCCGGCCAGCGCCAGCAGCTGCGTGGAGAGGCCCCGGGCCGCCACCAGTGCCGCGCCGGTTGCTGCGCGCTGCTTGATGTCCGCTCGCTCGGCAGCGTCCCGCGCCGCCTCAGCCGTCTGGGGTGTTTCCACTGTGAGCCTCGCACCCTTCGTTCGGACGCGTAGCAGGAATATCACAAACGGGGTGGCGTGCAAGCTCTCAGGCACAAGGGTCTGGCCTCAGCCTGACCCTGACCACCTCGCGATGTTGCGTGAAGCGGCTGACTTCACCCTGACCCGCTCGCGTCGCGTTATTGCGCGAAGGGTCTGGCTTCAGCCTGACCCTGCCGGAGCACGACGCGCTTTCGACTGTCACAAGAGCCCGAACTGGTACGCCACAGATCCGCAACCGGCTGGGTCCAGATCCGTCACGTACGCCGCGAGTACCGTCGTGCCATGACCCGACGACAACGTATCGACTACCCCAATGCTATTCACCACGTCACCCAGCGCGGAAACGACCGGCAGTTGCTCTTCGAGACGCCCGACGACTACCGGGTGTTCCTCGAGACGCTTGCCGAGTGCGTGGCCCGCTACCGCTGGCAGGTGTTGTCCTACTGCTTGATGCCGAACCACCTGCACCTGCTGCTGCAGACGCCGGATGCAAACCTCTCGCTGGGGATGCGCAGGCTGACCGGTTCGTATGCCCGGCAGTTCAATTCCGCCCACGGCCGCAGCGGCCAGGTGTTCCAGGGCCGGTTCGGATCACGGCTGATCGAGGACGAGGAGCATCTGCACGCGGCGCTGGCGTACATCGCTCTCAATCCGGTCCAGGCCGGCCTGTCCGAGACCCCGCAGGACTGGATATGGAGCTCCCACGCGGAGCTCGCGGGGCTGCGCCGGCCCTCGGGGCGGATCACGCAGGCGGAGGTGCTGGACCGGTTCGCTACCCGACCCGCAACCGCGCGGGCGCGGTACGGCCGCATGGTGGCTGCGTTCGCGAACGGGCCGGAGGCACTCGACGCTCCTGGATATCCGGCAGGGTCAGGCTGAAGCCAGACCCTTCGCTCAGCGCGGTAGGATCGCGCCGCTGGTCGGGCCCAGCGACACGCCCGGTTCGACGGCGTCCACGGGGCTCGTGCTCGGATTGACCAGCACCACGCCGTTGGCGAAGTCGCGGCGATACACACCGTCCGGCAGCACGGTGTACCCGCCGAGCGGTTCGCCCAACTGCGCGGCGGTGTCGTACTCCGGGTACCAGGTCTCGCTCTGATACCGCGAGTTTGCCGTGTCGTACGACGACCAGCCGCCCGCAACCAGCAGCATCGACGCCAGGCCGTACGTGTTCCCGGCCTCGGTCGTGTTGTAGGAGTTGAGGATCGCGTACTTTCCGTTCGCCTCCGACCAGGCGACGTTCGCGAGCTTCGCGCTCCAGTCCGGCACCTGCTGTCCCAGTCCCTCGCCTCCGTCAGTCCACGACTCCTCCATCGCGCCGTCCAGCGGCGTGTTCCACTTCTGCCAGAGCCCCGGCGTGACGGTGCTGCCTCCGATGTTCGCCACCACCTGGAGGCCGGCCGCGTGCAGCTGGGGAGCGACCCGAGTGAAGAAGGAGTAGACCGCCGCCTGCCAGGCGGCGTCGGTCGGGTAGCTGACGGACGCGGACGACCCTCCCGCGACCACCCACCGTAGCGAGGCGTTCGCGTCGTCCAGGAAGACGCCGTCGAACCCGGCCGCTCGTGCCATGGCCACCACGTGCGCGATCCCGGCGTCCTGGTAGGCCTGGTTCCCGACGTCCATCACCCGCGAGGACGGGTAGCTCTGGAATATCAGGCGCCTGCCGTCGGCGTCCTGCAGAAACCAGTCGGGATGGGCACACGCATCCGTGTACCCGACCCAATCCGCGATGCCGGTGGGATCGGTCGGGTCGGAGGACATCATGTCGACGTACATGAAGATCTTCAGCCCGGGGTTCGCCGCCTTCAGCGCCGTCACCGTCGCGGAGTCGTACGTGTTCATCACCATCACCCCGTATCTGCCCGCCTCCTCGGAGATCGAGAGCCCGTTCGGGCTGGTGTACCCGTGCACGACCCGCGAGAACAGCGATGCCTGTCCTGCCACGGGCGGCGGGCACGGCCCGGTGGCCGCCGCGGCGGTCGCCATGGCCGACCTGTTCCCCGCGTCGTCAAGCTCGACAACACCCACCGTGTACGACCTGCCGCACGCAAGCGGCGCAACCGTGTCCCCCGTGGACGTGGTCGACGAGCGCTTGACGCCGTCCACGAACACCTCGTAGGCCGCGCCCGTCCCCGTCCACGACAGCTGCACAGAATCGGAACCGGCCGGAGCCGCCGTGAGCTGCGCGGGCATCGGCGGACAGGGCATCGTGCGCACCGTCATCGTGGCCGGCCGGGAGCGGCGCACACCACGCCTCGCCACGATCTCCAGCCGGTACCCCGTGCCGCAGGCCAGCCCGTGGTAGGTGTGACGTTCACGCCTCGTCACCGCGACCAGCCGGCCGTTACGCCTTACGCCGTAGGTCCATGCGCTCGGCACCCGCCGCCACGAAACGGCGATCGAGTTCCTGGTCCGCGCCTCGACCTGTAGGTGGGCGGGTGCCGGCAACCGGCTGGCCTGCGGGCCGGGCGGCGACGTTGCGCCGGCGGCGCCTGCAAACAGCAGGCCGACCAGCAGCACCGCCATGGTCGCCCCAGCGCCGACATGCGATCGGCCGCGCCCTAATCGGTTCGAGTCGAACGATCGTGACATGACACCCAGACCCGGCGCACCCGGTTGGCGCGCTCCACAGGAATATCGCCGCTGGGCACGGCGGCCGAATCCCCGAACCGGGGGGCCCCTTGGTGCCCCTACTGGGTGAGTCTGGTCAGGTGTCGAGCATACGCCGCAAGCCGAGCGATCGCCCGCGTGCAGCCATGGCCATCCTGAGCGCGCCGCGAGCGGCGGCGCCGCGCGCCAGTCCGATCGTCTCCAGCCCGGGATCGCCCGTTGCCAGGCGCACCTTGTACGCCTCGCCGCCCCGCAGCAGCCGGTATTCGCGCATCCCGTCGGCGAGCGCCTCGCGCACCGCCCGGTTGAGAAGCAGGAAGCCGAGCTGCGATTCCCGAAACGACGGGTCCCGCCCGGACTGATACCC
>DASUHV010000162.1:0-6018 GCA_036273355.1 Gaiellales bacterium | reverse complement strand
GCCCAGTACGCCCAGCAGCAGGAGCTGGTGGCGCGGACGGTGGCCGACTCCGACGTGGTCATCACCACGGCCCTGATCCCGGGCCGGCCGGCCCCGCGGCTGATCACGGCCGCCAGCGTGGCGGCGATGCGGCCGGGCTCCGTGATCGTCGACCTGGCCGCCGAGGCGGGCGGCAACTGCGAGCTGACGGTGCCCGGCGAGGTGGCGGTGCGCGAGGGCGTGACCATCGTCGGCACGCTCAACCTGCCCTCCACAATGCCGCTGCACGCCAGCCAGATGTACGCCCGCAACATCACCAACCTGCTCGGCCTGATCATCGCCGACGGCGAGCTCACGCTCGACTTCGAGGACGAGATCGTGGCCGACGCATGCATCACCCACGAGGGCAGGATCGTCTCGCGCCTGCTGCAAGGAGCGTCCACATGACCCACGAGCTGGTGCTGCAGATCACGGTGCTGGTGCTGGCCGCGTTCGTCGGCTTCGAGGTGATCTCGAAGGTGCCGACGACGCTGCACACGCCGCTGATGTCGGGCACGAACGCGATCCACGGCATCGTGATCGTGGGCGCGATCATCGTGGTCGGATCGACCAACTCACTGCTGGTCGAGGTGCTGGGCACGATCGCCGTCGCATTCGGCGCCATCAACGTGGCCGGCGGGTTCCTGGTCACCGACCGCATGCTGCACATGTTCAAGGCGCGGCCACCGGGCAAGGACGGCGATGGATAGGAGAAACGCGTTCGACCTGGCCTACCTGGCCTGCGCCTGCCTGTTCATCTTCGGGCTGAAGCAGCTGTCGTCGCCGCGCACCGCGGTGCGCGGCAACCAGGTCGCGGCCGGCGCGATGGGAGTCGTGATCGCCGTCACGCTGTGGGACTCGGGCTCCCACAACCTGGCCTGGATCATCGCCGGCATGGTGATCGGCGGGGCGATCGGCGCGTACTCGGCGCGTGCGGTCAAGATGACGGCGATGCCGCAGATGGTGGCGCTGTTCAACGGCGTGGGCGGCGGCGCGGCGGCGCTGATCGCCTTCAGCGAGTACCACATCGCCACCTCCTCGAGCCTGTCGCTGGCCAACGACGCCGTGACATCGACGCTGTTCTCGGCGATCGTGGGATCGGTCAGCTTCGCCGGGTCGATGGTCGCGTTTGGCAAGCTGCAGGAGCTGATCACGGGCAGCCCGGTCACGATGCCGGGCCAGAAGCTGGTGAACGCGGTGCTGTTCCTGGCGGTGCTGGGCCTGGCCGCCTCGCAGTACGTGGGCAGCCAGAGCGAGGGCGTGCTGGCGCTGGCGATGGTGCTCTCGCTGCTGCTGGGCGTGATCATGGTGATGGCGATCGGCGGCGCCGACATGCCGGTGGTGATCTCGCTGCTGAACTCGTTCACGGGGCTGGCGGCGGCGGCCACCGGCTTCGTGCTGCACAACAACGCCCTGATCATCTCGGGCGCGCTGGTGGGCGCCTCGGGCATGATGCTGACGCGGATGATGGGCGCGGCCATGAACCGGTCGATCGCAAACGTGGTGTTCGGCGCGTTCGGCACCGGTGGTGGCGGCGAGGCGGCCGCGGTGGGCGCGTCCGGCGGGCAGGTGCGCGCCACCAGCCCCGACGACGTGGCCGTGATGCTGGCCTATGCGCGGCGGGTCGTGATCGTGCCCGGCTACGGCCTGGCCGTGGCTCAGGCCCAGCACAACGTACGCGAGCTGGCCGACCAGCTCGAGCGGCGCGGGGTCGACGTGCGCTACGCGATCCACCCGGTGGCGGGACGCATGCCGGGCCACATGAACGTGCTGCTGGCCGAGGCGGATGTCCCCTACACGCAGCTGTACGAGATGGACGACATCAACGACGAGTTCCCGCGCACCGACGTGTCGCTGGTGATCGGCGCCAACGACGTCGTCAACCCGGCGGCGAACAACACGCCGGGCAGCCCGATCTACGGCATGCCGGTGCTGAACGTCGATCGCTCGGCGGCCGTGGTGGTGCTCAAGCGCAGCATGAACACGGGCTTCGCGGGAATCGAGAACGAGCTGTTCTACGACCCCAAGACGACGATGCTGTTCGGCGACGCGAAGGAGTCGATCATGAACCTCGTGAGCGCGGTCAAGGCGGTATGAGCGCGGACGCGGCCAGGGGCGAGCGGCTGCGCCGTCTGCACGATGACGAGGCGCTGCTGGTGATGGTGAACGTGTGGGACGCGGTCACCGCCAGGCTGGTGGCCGAGCTGCCCGGCTGCCGGGCGCTGGCGACGGCCAGCCACTCGATCGCGGAGGCGCACGGCTACCGCGACGGCGAGCAGATCCCGCGCGACCTGATGATCGAGGCCGTGGGCCGGATCGCAGGGGCGGTCGAGCTGCCGGTCAGCGCCGACCTCGAGGCCGGGTACGGCGACGTCGGCGAGACGGTGCGGCGCGCGATCGCCGTGGGTGCGGTCGGGGCGAACATCGAGGACCAGATGCGGCCGCTGCCGGAGGCGACGGCGATGATGGCGGCTGCGGTGTCGGCGGCCGAGGGCGAGGGCGTGCCGTTCGCGCTGAACGCGCGCACCGACGCCTACCTGCGCGGCGGCGACCGCGACCGCGGCGAGCTGCTGGAGGATGCCGTTGCCCGCGGCCGCGCGTTCCTGGACGCCGGCGCCACCTGCGTGTTCGTGCCCGGACGGCTGGAGGTCGACGAGATCGAGGCGCTGGTGGCGGGCATCGGTCAGCGGAAGCTGAGCGTGCTTGCCGGCCCCGGCTTCCCGGCCGGCTCGGAACTGGAGGCGATGGGCGTGGCCCGCATCTCGTTCGGTCCCTGGACGCAGCGCCTGGCGCTGACCGCGCTGCTCGACGCGGGCGCCGATCTGCTGTCCGGCGGCTCGCTGCCAGACTGGGTACGACCGGTCGCCTGACGCGTCACGGGACGGTCACGTCCGTGCAACGCGTGTAACGACGGTGCCCGGCACCTCCGTTCCACCCGCCCGCCGGGCGGCTGTCACGGCGAGGTCACGGCACCGTCACGGGTGGTACGACGGTGCCCGGCACCTCTCTATCACCCCGGCGCTCAGGGCGACGTCACGGCGAGTTCACGGCACCGTCACGGGTGGTACGACGGTGCCCGGCACCTCTCTATCACCCCCGCAGCTCAGAGCTGCGTTAGCAGCGCGGCCAACAGCTCGCTTCGCTGCTCGATCGAGCGCAGCGACACGCGCTCGTCGTCGGCGTGGGCGCCGACTCCGATCGGGCCGAGGCCGTCGATCACCGGCGCGCCCACCGCGGCCGCGAAGTTGCCGTCCGAGCCGCCGCCTGAGGCGTTCTCGGTCAGCGGCTGTCCCAGCCCGGCCGCGATCTCGACCGCTCGCGCCGCCAGCTCGGCCGACTCGTCGCTGGGGATCATCGGCGGCCGCGTGATGCCGCCCGCGACCTCGATCGTCGCCCCCTCCAGCACCGGCCGCAGCCCGCGGATCGCCCGCTCCAGCTGCTGCTGCTCGGGAGCCGTCCAGGCGCGCGCGTCCACCCGTGCCCACGCCTCGGCCGCGACCACGTTGTCACCGGTGCCCCCGCCCACCTGACCGACGTTCACGCGCACCCCCCGCTCGTGGTCGACCAGGCCGTTCAGCACCAGCGTCTGGTGGGCCAGCTCGGACACCGCCGAGACGCCGCCGCCCTGGTGCCCCGCGTGGGCAGCCTGGCCGCGGATGCGGAGCTGGTAGCGGGCCAGCCCCGAGCGCCGGGTGGTGATGGTGCCGTCGCGCACCGGCGGCTCCACCACCAGCACCGCGTGGGCCTGCGCCGATACCTCCTCCACCAGCGGCCGGCCGGTGGGGCTGCCGATCTCCTCGTCGGCGGTCAGCAGCACCGCCAGCGGCCGCGGCGGCGGCCCGGAGCGCCGGATCGCCTCCAGCATCACCACGATCCCGCCCTTCATGTCCAGCGCCCCCGGCCCGTGGGCCGCGTCCCCCGACACGGAGAACGGCATCCGCTGCAGCGTCCCCGCCGGCCAGACGGTGTCCATGTGGGCAACGAGTACGATCGTCTCGCCCGCGCGCTGCTCGCCGAACCGTGCCAGCAGGTGCTCGCCGCGTGGCGACGCGTCGCCTCCCAGCGCCGTCAGCTCGGCCGCCAGGAACGAGCGGATGTGGGACATCCGCGCGGCGTCTCCGGTGGGGCTCTCCATCTCCACCAGCCGCCGCAGCATGTCGACGGGGGCCATCATTGGCGCAATTCGACCAGATCGGCGAGCTCGTCGTCGGACAGCTCGCTGATTGCGGTCTCCACACCGCGGTCGACGATGCTCGTGGCCAGCCCCCGCTTGGCCTCGATCAGCTCGTCGATCCGCTCCTCGATGGTGCCCGCGCAGATCATGCGGTGCACCTGCACCACCCGCGTCTGGCCGATCCGGTGCGCCCGGTCGGATGCCTGGTCCTCGACCGCCGGGTTCCACCACCGGTCGAAGTGGAAGACGTGGCTGGCGTTGGTCAGGTTCAGCCCCAGGCCGCCCGCCCGCAGCGACATCACCAGCACGCGCGGCTCGCCGCCGGGAGCCTGGAACGCATCCACCATCCGCTCGCGCTCGGCCACCGGCGTGGAGCCGTCCAGGTAGAGGCGGTCGATCTCGAGCTCGCGGGTGAGGTGCTCCGACAGCATCCGGCCCATCACCGCGTACTGCGTGAACACCAGCGCGCTGTCGCCCTCGTCCACCGCCTCGACCAGCATCTCGGTGAGCCGGTCGAGCTTCCCCGACCGGCCGGCCATGTGGCCGGGCTTGCTGAGCGCCTGGGCCGGGTGGTTGCAGACCTGCTTGAGCCGGGTCAGGAGCGCCAGGACGTGGCCGCGGCGCTCGATGCCGGCGGCGTCGCGCACGGCGCCCAGCATCGCGTCGATCGTGGCCTGGTAGAGCGCCGCCTGCTCCACCGTCAGCGTGCAGAACTCGTTCGACTCCTGCCGCGGCGGCAGGTCGGGCAGCACCGACGGGTCGCTCTTGTGCCGGCGCAGGATGAACGGCGCCGTCACCCGCCGCAGCCGCGCGGCCGCGTCGTCGTCACGGTGCCGCTCGATCGGCGTCGCGTAGCGGCGGCGGAAGGCGCTGCGGGTATCCAGCAGGCCGGGGTTGAGGAAGTGCAGGATCGACCACAGCTCGTCCAGCCGGTTCTCGATCGGCGTGCCCGTGAGCGCGATCCGGTGGCGTGCGGGCAGCGCGCGGGCCGCCTGCGCGCCGCGCGTGAGCGGGTTCTTGACCTGCTGCGCCTCGTCCAGCACCAGCACCCGCCACTCCGCCTCGCCCAGCAGGCGCCGGTCGCGCGGCAGCAGCGAGTAGGAGGTCAGCACCACGTCGTGGCCGGTCAGGTCGTCGATGTGATGCGTGCGGTCGGGCCCGTGGTGCAGGTGCACCGACAGGTCGGGGGCGAACCGCCCCAGCTCGCGGCGCCAGTTGCCGAGCACGGATGCCGGGCACACGATCAGCGCCGGCGAATCGGCCTGGTCGGAGCGCTCCAGCAGGTAGGCGATCAGCTGCACCGTCTTGCCCAGGCCCATGTCGTCGGCCAGCAGCGCGCCCAGGCCCAGCCTGCGCATCCCCACCAGCCAGCCCAGGCCGCTCTCCTGGTAGGGACGCAGCACGCCGTGGAACCCCTCGCCCGCCTCGACCGGCTCGCGCAGCCCGGGGTCGCGCAGCTCCGCGGCCAGCTGCTCGAGCTCCGTCGAGCGCGCCGAGTCGACCTCCATCTCGAACCCGCGCAGCTCGGCCCGCCCCGCCAGCGTCGCTCCCAGTGCCGTCATCGCGGGGATGCCGGGCGAGTGCAGCGCCAGCTGTGCCAGCTGCCGCGCCCGCCGCAGTGCCTTGTCGCCGAGCAACGTCCACTCGCCGCCGATGCGCACCAGCGGCTGGGTGGCGGCTGCCAGGGCGCGGAACTCCTCCTCGCTGATCTGCCGGCCGCCCAGCGCGGCGTGCAGGTCGTACTCCACCACGCCGCCCAGCGACAACGGCCCTGGGGCGAACGACAGCCCCGCCTGCTCCAGGTCCAGCTCCTCCCTCTGGCGGAG
>DASUHV010000161.1:0-5273 GCA_036273355.1 Gaiellales bacterium | reverse complement strand
CTGGCACAGGCGCTGGGCCGCTGGGGCAACTACTTCAACCAGGAGCTGTACGGCAAGCCCTCCGACCTGCCCTGGGCGGTCAAGATCGACCCGGCCCACCGGCCGCCGGCCTACCCCAACTCGTCCACGTTCCAGCCGATGTTCCTGTACGAGTCGATCCTGGACGTGCTGGTCTTCTTCGTGCTGATCTGGTTCACGCGGCGGTACTGGCGACGGGTGCCGTATGGCACGGTGTTCGCGCTGTACGTGACCCTCTACAACTTCTACCGGGTGCCGCTGGAGACGCTCAAGGTCGACACGGCCGACATCTTCTTCGGCCAGCGCGTGAACGTGTGGGTGTCGGGTGTGCTGTTCGTGGTCGGGCTGATCGCGTTCATCGTGCTGTTCCGCCGGCGGTCGGACGCGCCGCCTGCGCCGACCACTCCGGCGGTGGCGGCGGCTGTCGCCTCCGGCCATACGCCGACGCCGCGCCCGGAGGCGGCGATCGCCGCCCGCCAGCGCACGCAGCGCCGCAAGAAAACCTAGACCCGCTCGGGGTCCTGGTCCTGGTCCAGCTCGTCGGCCAGCAGCCGCTCGAGCGTGCGCACGCAGCCCGCGTCCAGCCGGTCGCCCGCCTGCTGCCAGAGCACCGAGAGGGCGAGCCCGGCCGATGCCTGCGAGCGATGTCCGCCCGCGGCCACGAACGCCTCCGCGACGGCGATCACTCGGGCCTCGAGCGGCGCCTCGGCCACCGGGTCGAACCGTGCCAGCAGCCAGCCGGCCGCCTCGTCGTCGATCATGCCGGCGGACACGCGCTCGGACAGGCGCCTGCGCTCGGCCTCCTCGCCGCCAGCGGCGGACGGATCGTCCAGCGAGGCGGCCAGGCGCACCCGGTCGACGTGATCGGGGTCGAGACCGCAGGCGCCTGCGATGTGCCCCGCGTACTCGCTGACGGCGCGCGAGTCGGCCGATCGTGCGCCGCGCGCCTCCAGCGATCGCACCGGGTCGTTCGCGCCCTCGGCGAGCCCGTCCCATGCGATCACGCGGGCGTCGCCGGAGCGACCAAGCGCGGCGCTGGCCAGGCGCACGAGCTCGTCGTTGGTGGCCGCGTGCTCGGGGAATGCGGCCACGCCGCCGGAGATGGTGATCGGGTCGCCGTCCAGCGACAGCCCGCCGGCCAGCCGCCCGACCAGGGCCGCCGCTGACTCGGCGGTCATGCCGGGCAGCACCAGCGCGAACTGGCCCTCGTCCAGCCGGCAGACGCAGTCGTAGCTGCGGACGCCGCCCGCGAGGCCGCCGGCCGCCAGCCGCAGCACGCGGTCGGCCTCGGCGGCGCCATGCTGCGCGGTGTAGCCGTCCAGCCCGTCCAGGTCGACCAGCGACACGGCCAGGCTCTGGCCGGTGCGCTTGGCCCGTGCCAGCTCACGGCCGAGCACGCTCTGGAATCCGAGGTGGTTGGGCAGGCGCGTCAGCGGGTCGAGCGTGCCCGACTCGCCGGCGACGGTGTCCCACAGCCGCGAGGCCTCCATCGCCTGCGCCGCGATACCGGCCGCGATGCGGGCGCGTCCCAGCCCGCCCGGCTCGGCCACCCGCTCGGCCAGCAGCCCACCCAGCACGCGCCCGGCGCTGACCAGCGGCAGCAGCGTGCGACCGTCATCGCTGACTGGATCAAGTCCCGGCAGCTCCAGCCGCTGAGGGCCGTCGCCCGCGAGCAGTGCGAGGCCGTCTCGCTGCTCGCTGAGCGCGTAGCTCGAGACGGAGCCGGCGCCCAGCGCCGCGCCGGCCGCGTCGGCCGCCGCCGCCAGCACGCCGGGCAGGTCGAGGCCGGTCTCGCAGGCGGCGACCAGGCGCGCGAGGTCGCGCTCGAAGTTGGCCGTCTCAGGCACCGTCGCCCTCCTGCAGCTTGCCGGCTGCGACCAGCACGCGCACCGTGGTGCCGGTGCCCGGTACCGAGTCGATGTCCAGCCGCCCGTTCAGGATGGCGGCCCGCTCCTGCATCGAGGCGACGCCGTGGTGGGGCAGGCCGTCGGCCGGCTCCGACATCTCGCCGCTGCCGTCGTCCACCACCCGCGCCTCGAGGCCCTCGCGCGGAGAGCCGTGCACGCTGACGCCGATGGTGGCCGGGTTGGCGTGCTTGAGCGCGTTGGTCATGGCCTCACGCACGATCTGGAACAGACAGACCTGGTCGTCGCCGCTGAGCGCGTCGGCGTCCGCCACGTCGAGCGTGACGACGACGCGGTGGTCGGCCTCGAAGCGGTCGGCGATCGCCTGCAGCGCCGTCTCGAAGCCCTGCTCGCGGAGCGTCCAGGGCTCGAGCGCAAACGACAGCTCGCGCACCTCGCCGATCACGGATCGCTGCCGGGCGCGGGCCGTCTCGAGCACTTGCTGTGCGGTCTCGGCGTCGCCCGCCTCGATCGCCTCGGCGGCGGCGTTCAGCATCATGTTGACGCCGGACAGCGTCTGGACGGGGCCGTCGTGGAGGAAGGTCGAGAGACGGCGCCGCTCCTCCTGCTCGGCCGATACGACCCTGCGCGAGAGCTCCGCCCGTTCGCTCTCGCGGATGCGGGCCTGCGCCAGCAGCGCCTCCACCCGCTCGAACAGCGCGGCGCTCTCGGCGGCGCGTGCGGCGAAGTCGGCGAACAGCGTGGCGCGGGCCAGGTCGTCGGGCCCGAAGCCGGCGCCGCCGTTCAGGTCGAGCAGCACCACCAGCGCGTGCAGGCGGCCGGCCACCACCAGCGGGGCGGCCAGCATTGCGTGCGGACGCAGGCGGCGGGTGACCTCGTCAACGGGCTGGGCCGGCCCGGTGACGGCCCCGACCAGGTCGCGCGCGGCCACGGCCAGCGCCGAGCCCTCGGCATCCATCGGCACGCGTGCGTCGCCCAGCGGGCCCAGCGCCAGGCCGGCGGGGGCGGCCGGCCGCAGCGAGCGCTCGCCCGCGGCCGGAACCAGCACCAGCACGGCATCGGCGGTGAACAGGCGCTGCGCCTCGACCGCCGTGTGCTCGAGCACCGCGGCCGAATCGAGGCCAGCGGAGACCGCGCCGAGGCTGCGGACGAGACCGTCCAGGAAGCGGCCCTGCGCGATCAGCTCCTGGCGGAGCCGATGCTCAGTCGATGATTGCGGTTCGGAGGGCGATGGCGACTGCATGTGTGCGTGTGTCCGCCTCGAGCTTCGAGAGGATATGGCGCACATGGCTCTTCACCGTTTCCTGGCTGATGAAGAGCTTGGCAGCAACATCGGCATTCGACATCCCGTCGGCGAGCAGCTGAAGGATCTCACGCTCGCGGGCTGTCAGCATGTTCTCGCGTTCCTTGGTCAGGAATGCGGGCATCAGCGCGGGGTCGACGTAGCCGTCGCCATCGGCCACCTTCTGGATGGCGCGCACGATCGTCTGATGCGGCGCCTCCTTCAGGATGTAGCCCTTTGCGCCCGACTCGAGGCCGCGCGTCAGCAGGCTGCGCTCGGCGAAGGCGGTGAACATCAGCACCGCCGTCTCCGGGATCTCGCTCGTGATCTCCTTGGCGGCGGCCAGCCCGTCCATGCCGGGCATCCGCACGTCGAGGATCACGACGTTGGGCTTGCGGCGCCTGGCCAGCGTCACCGCGGCCTCGCCGTCGGCGGCCTCGCCGACGACTCGGATGTTCTCGGACCGTGACAGCGACAGGCGCAGGCCTTCGCGTACAACCTCATGGTCATCGACGATCAGACAGGTAATGGGCTCGCTCACGTGCACTCCAAAAGTCGCGGCATTTGCCACCGGTGAGCTGTATCGGCAGGAACCCGGCACTCCGTTAGCCCCAACCGTTTTCGGCTCCCGCCCGACCGGTTAGCGGACTTCTGGGCTGTCCCTGCGATCCCTGCACAATAGAGGTATCCGCCGCCGTTGGTAGACTCCCGGGTGCGTGAGCGACGAGCCTCCGAGTACCTGCCCGGCATGAGAACCGCACTCGCGCTGCTCGCGGTCCTGCTGATCGTCCTTGCCAACGGCTTCTTCGTGGCGGCCGAGTACGCGCTGGTCACGATGCGACGGACGCGCGTCCAGGAGCTGGTCGATCAGGGCAGCCGCGGCGCCCGCCGGGTGTCGGACCTGCAGCAGAACCCGGCGCGCTTCATCTCGGCCATCCAGCTGGGCGTGACGCTCTCTAGCCTGGCGCTCGGTGCCATCGGCGAGCCGGTCATCTCGGACCTGCTGAACACGCCGCTGGGCTGGCTGCCGTCCAGCTGGCACGGTGGCGTGGCGCTGACCATCTCGGCGATCCTGGCCTTCTCGATCCTGTCGTTCTTCCACGTGGTGCTGGGCGAGATCGTGCCCAAGAGCTACACGCTGCAGCACGCGGAGCGGGTGGCGCTGGTGGTGGCGACGCCGATCAACATCTTCTACGCGATCTTCCGGCCGTTCATCTGGGCGCTCGTGGCTGCCAGCGCGGCCGTGCTGCGCTGGCTGGGGCTGCCGCCGGGGGCGCGGCGCTCGTCGGTGCACTCCGAGGAGGAGCTCAAGATGCTGGTCACGGCCAGCCGCGAGCAGGGCGTGCTGGAGGAGGAGGAGCAGACGATGCTCCACAAGGTGTTCGCGTTCGCCGACAAGGACGCGGCCGACGTGATGGTGCCGCGCCCGGACGTGGTGGCGCTGCCCCTGGAGCTGCCGGTGGCGGAGCTGCTGCGGCTGATGCTTCAGCATCCCTACACGCGCTATCCGGTCTACGACGGCGAGCTGGACGACGTGGTCGGCGTGCTGCACGTGCGCGACCTGTTCGCGGCGCTGCACGACCGCGGGATCGACGGGGTGGACGTGCGCGCGCTGCTTCGGCCGGCGATCATGGTGCCCGAGACGAAGCGGCTCGACGAGCTGCTGTCCGACTTCCGTGCGACCTCGAACCACATGGCGATCGTGGTGGACGAGTACGGCTCGCTGGCGGGCCTCGCCACGCTGGAGGACCTGCTGGAGGAGATCGTGGGCGAGATCGGCGACGAGTTCGACGTGCCGGAGGCGGGCATACGGCGGCTGGGCGTCGGGCGCATGCGGCTGGGCGGGTCGTTCCCGATCGAGGAGTTCAACGTGCGGTTCGGGACGTCGCTGCCCGACGAGGACTACCACAGCGTCGGCGGCTTCGTGTTCGGCGAGCTGGGCCGCGCGCCCAAGGTCGGCGACTCGGTCACGAGCGACGGCGTGCGGTTCGAGGTGAGCGGGGTGGACGGCCCGCGGATCGTCGAGGTGGACGTGACGCTGAAACCGGCGGAGACGGAGTCGGCGGCCGAGGAGCGGGGCCAGGCGTCAGGCTGAGGCGGCCAGCTCG
>DASUHV010000160.1:0-8771 GCA_036273355.1 Gaiellales bacterium | reverse complement strand
GTGCGTGTACTCGGCGAACTCCCAGTCGGTCACGTACTTGCGGGCGCGGTCGAGCTCGGCGCCCTTGATCGTCAGGAACGTGCCGACCAGCTCCTCGCCCATCGCGTCCTTGATCACGGCGTCGGCGTCCAGCGCCTCCAGGGCAGCGTCGAACGTGCGCGGCAGCGGGGTGCAGTCCTCGGCGCCGGGCTGCTCGTAGATCAGGCCCTCGAACGGCTCCGGCGGCTCCAGCTCCCGCTCGATGCCGTCCATGCCCGCGAACAGGGCGGCCGCGGCTGCCAGGTAGGGGTTGGCGGCGCCATCGCCCAGGCGCAGTTCGATGCGGGTGGCGCCGCCGCGCTCGCGCGGCACCCGTGCCAGGCACAGCCGGTTGTCGTGTCCCCAGCTGACCAGCGTCGGCACCAGCGCCTCCTCGTTGATGCGGCGGTAGGCGTTGGTGGTGGGGTTGAAGAAGGCCATCAGCGCCGGGCCGTGCTCGAGCAGGCCGGCCAGGAAGTGGTGGGCGACGTCGGACAGCCCCTGGTCGCGGTCGCCGTTCAGCAGGTTCGCCCCGGAGTCGTCGGACAGGGACAGGTGCAGGTGGAAGCCCGACCCCTCGTCGTCGTTCCAGGGCTTGCCGATGAACGTGGCCAGCAGCCCGTCGATCGCGGCCATCTCCTTGACCACGCTCTTGAACATGTAGGCCCGGTCGGAGGCGTCCAGCGCGTCGGAGTGGCGCAGGTTGATCTCATACTGGGAGCGGCCGAACTCGTGGTTGGCGGCGTAGGCGCCGAGATCCATGTCGACGCACGCGTGCAGCATCCGGCGCAGCAGGCCGCGCGGATCCGCGACCGCGCCGACCGTGTAGACGTGGCTGTCGTTGTCGACGTAGCGGCGGTAGCCGTTGGGGGCCGAGGGATCGGGCTCGCACAGGTAGAACTCCAGCTCGGGGCCGAGCACCGGCACCAGCCCGCGCTCGGTGTACCCGGCGATCGCCCGCCTCAGCACGCCGCGCGAGTCGACGCCGTAGGGCGAGCCGTCCATCCGCTCCAGGTCGGCCAGGCACAGTGCCACATCGGGATCCCAGGGCAGCCGGCGCAGCGTGGAGACGTCGGGCCGCGCCACGATGTCCTGGAAGCCGTGCTCGAATCCGGCCACCACGTTGTGCTTGAGGTCGACCGTCATGATCGCCTCGCAGTGGGCCGCGCCGTCGTCGGCCAGGTGCTGGAAGAACGAGACCGGGAACTCCTTGCCGCGCGCGATGCCGTGCAGATCGGGGTAGCTGAGCCGTACCGTGTTGACGCCGGCCTTGATCAGCTGATCGAGCGTTTCGGCCATCTACCGCCCTTTCCGAGGGGTGGAATTGCAGTGTTTCATGCCGGCGTAACCCGCACCGGCATGGTCTTGTAGGCGTTGGTGAAGTTCGAGTGCATGCGGCTGGCGGGCGCGGTCGGCTCGACCGCGGAGACGCGCGGCAGCAGCTCCTCGAACATGATTCGGGTCTCCAGCTTGGCCAGGTGCGCGCCCAGGCAGAAGTGGGGGCCGCCGCGGCCGAACGTGACGTGGTTGTTGGGCTTGCGGGTGATGTCGAACCGCAGCGGATCGGGGAACTGCTGCTCGTCGTAGTTGGCCGACACCAGCCAGGTGACGACCTTGTCGCCCTCGCGGATGCGGACGTCGTGCAGCTCGGTGTCGGCCGTGGCCGTGCGCCGGAAGTGGATCACGGGCGAGCTGTACCGCATGATCTCCTCGGTGGCGGTGCCCATCAGCTCGGGCTGCTCCTGCAGCTGATGCATCGCCTCCGGGTTGTCCATCAGCGCCTGCATGCCGTGGGCGATCGACTGGCGCGTGGTCTCGTTGCCGGCGACCACCAGCAGCAGGAACATCGTGTCGAACTCCTGCTCGGTCAGCCGGTTGCCGTCCTCGTCCTCCCACATCACCAGCTTCGAGACGAGGTCGTCGGTGGGGTGCTCGCGCCGCTCGCGGGCGATCTCGTGGCCGTAGTTGTAGAGCTCCATGGCGTACGGGCTGCGGAACGGGTAGAGGCGGTACTTCGCGCTCTCGGGGCTGGCCGGGTGCAGGCCGCCCAGGTCGGGATCGGTGTTGCCGATCATCTTGTCGCCCCAGGCGATCAGCCGCTCGTCGTCGGACAGCGGCACGCCCAGGATCCGGCACAGCACCTGGATCGGCAGCTGCTTGGCGACCTCCTCGACGAAGTCGAACTCGCCGCGGGGCAGCGACTCGTCCAGGATCTGGCGGGTGAGGTCGCGCAGCAGCTGCTCGTACGCCGCCACCGCCCGCGGCGTGAAGCCCTTGTTCACGCTCGCGCGCAGGCTCGAGTGCTTGGGCGGGGCGGTGTCCAGCATCGACTTGCGGGCCTCGATCTGGTCGGGGTCGAGGTCCTCGAGCGCCGTCGCGCCGGTCTCCGACGAGAAGGTGCGCCAGTCCTTCAGCACGGCCACCACGTCGTCGTAGCGGGTGATGCACCAGAAGCCCTTGCCGTACTCCCAGTCGTACCAGTGCACCGGCGCCTGGTGGCGCATCAGCGTGAACGTCTCGTGTGGGATCCGCTCGGCGAAGGCGTCGTTGTCGAGGTAGACATCGGCCAGTGTCTGGGTCATGCGGTGCTCCCATCCAGGATCTGCAGCGTCTTCAGGTCGGAGTAGAAGTCGAGGGCATAGTCGCCGCCCTCGCGGCCGATGCCGCTGATGCCGACCCCGCCGAAGGGCGCCGTCAGGTCGCGCACCAGGAAGGTGTTGACCCAGACGGTGCCGGCGCGGACGGCTCGACCCACCCGCTCTGCCCGCTCCTGCGTGCCGGTGTAGACGATCGCCGACAGGCCGTAGCGGGTGGAGTTGGCCAGCTCGACCGCCTGGTGCTCGTCGTGGAACGTCTGGAACGTCAGCACCGGGCCGAATACCTCGCGCTGCACCACCTCGGAGTCGTTGGATCGCGGCTCGATCAGCGTCGGCTCGTACCAGAGGCCGCCGATGTCCGGCTGCCTACCGCCGCGCACGATCGTGTCGCCGTTTGCCCTCGCCCGCTCGACGTAGCCCTCGACGCGGGCCAGGTGGTCGGGGTGGATCAGCGGCGAGATGGTGGTGCGGTCGTCACGAGGGTCGCCCAGCACCTGCGCGTCGACGCCGGCGTGGAACCGCTCCAGGAAGGCGTCGCGGACCGACTCCTCGACCAGCAGGCGGGTGCCGGCCAGGCACACCTGCCCGGCGTCGTCGTACTGGCCCGCGGCCTTGGCGGCGGCCGCGTCCAGGTCGGAGTCGGCGAACACGATCAGCGGTCCCTTGCCGCCAAGCTCGGCGGTGAACGGCACGATGTTGGCGGCGGCGGCGAGGCCGATCGAGCGTCCGGTCTCGGGGGAGCCGGTGAAGCTGATGCGCCGCACGCCGGTGCTCGAGACCAGCGCCGCGCCGGCCTCCTCGCCGATGCCCTGGACGACGTTGAAGACGCCGGGCGGGAATCCGGCCTCGGCCGTCAGGTCGGCCAGCAGCGAGCACGACAGCGGCGCCCACTCCGGCGGCTTCAGGATCACGGTGCAGCCGGCGGCCAGGCCCGGCGCCGTCTTCCAGGTTGACAGCATGAACGGGGCGTTCCAGGGCGTGATCACGGCGGCCGGGCCACTGGGCATGCGGATCACGCGGTTCTGTGTCGAGTTCGAGCCCCACACGCGCTCCTGGTAGGAGGCGGCCAGGTCGGCGTAGGCGCGGAAGTTGCGGGCGCCGCGGGCGATCACGCGCGCCTTCAGCGAGCGCTCCAGCATCGCCATGTCCAGGCACTCGACGGTGGCGATGCGGTCGATGTTCGCGTCGATCAGGTCGGCCAGGCGGTGCAGGTGCGCGGCGCGGCCCTCGGGCCCCAGCGCCGCCCACTCCGGGAAGGCGGCGCGAGCCGCGTCCACAGCCCGGTCGACGGCCTTCTGGTCGCCGCGGGCGACCTCGGCGATCACGCGCTGGTCGATCGGCGAGATCACCTCGAACGTCTCGGCGCCGTCGACGCGCTCGCCGCCGATGAAGTGGCCGGAGGGGACGGTGATGTTCGCGACCGTGCTCACGTCCGGAACTCCATCAGGCCCAGGTCGAGCACGCTCATGCCGCCGTCGACCGGGATCACGGTGCCGTTGACGTAGGCGGCCGCCGGCGAGAGCAGCCAGGCCACCAGCCCGGCCACCTCGTCGGCCTCGCCGGCGCGGGGGATCGGCATCTGGGCGTGCGCCAGCCGGTAGGCGCCCTCGCGGTCGGTGCCGTGGAGCCCGGCCAGCTCGTCCATCGCGCCGTCGGCCATGGGGGTGCGGATCCAGCCCGGGCAGACCGCGTTCGCGCGCACGCCGCGGGGGCCGAAGTCGACGGCGATCGACTGCACGAGCATGTTCAGGCCGGCCTTGGACGTGCAGTACGCCGATGAGTCGGGCCCGGCCCGCAGGCCGGCCAGCGAGGAGACGGCGACGACCGAGCCGCCGCGCTGCTCGAGGTGGGGGAGGGCCGCGCGGGCGGTCAGGAAGGCGCCGGTGAGGTTGGTGCGGAGCACCGCGTCCCAGCTGTCCGGCGTCTGGTCGACCACGCTGCCGGAGTGCGACACGCCCGCGCAGTAGACCAGCGCGTCGAGGCCGCCCAGCTCATCCACGGCGGTGCGTACGGCGGTCTCGGCGCCGGCCGGTTCGCCGCAGTCGCCGGCCACCGCGATGCCGCCGATCTCGGCCGCCACCTGCGCCAGCGGGTCCAGCCGGCGTCCCGCCACGACCACCCCGTAGCCGTCGGCTGCGAGCCGCCGGGCGACGGCTGCCCCGATGCCCGTGCCGCCACCGGTGACCAGCGCCGCCGGGCTCATTCCGGGATCGTCTCGAGGTCGTCGACGGTGTAGGCGAACTGGAAGCGGAAGCCCTTGCCGACGCTCAGCGGCGCCAGCGCGTCGTGCTCCTCGCCGGGCGCGGGGTACAGCGCCAGCGTGGCCGCGCCTTCGTGGATCTGGGATGCGGAGCGGTTGCTGGAGCGGGCAAGCACCAGCTCGTCGACGGCCGGGTCGTCCCACCGGCCCGCCGCCAGGCGCGGGAAGTGGCGGTGGTTGACCAGAGGCGGGTCGTTGTGGGTGGGGCCGGCCTCGCTCAGCCGGACGGGGTTGACCGTGCCCTCGGCCAGCAGCCGGCCGTTGGCGGTGAGCGTGCCGGCGAAGATGCGGCCCTCGGCCCGGCAGTCGAGGCCGAAGCTGCGCGTCATGTGCACCTCGCCCAGCTTCTTGGGGAAGCCCTGGATCCAGCCCCTGATCAGGGCGAAGTCGCGGTCGACCCAGATGTAGGGACAGGTGGTGACGTGCTCGTCTCCCAGCATCGCGTTGGCGACGATGAAAAACTCCTTGTACTGGCCGCGCACGGGGTCGAGCAGCTCCTCGCCCGAGTCGGAGCAGGACTGCCAGTCGACGAACAGGGCGGCGCAGCGCCCCGGGTCGTCGGCGAAGGGGGTCAGCCGTGGGGGCAGCACGGCGGCCACCGCGTCCGGGTCGGCCCAGAACTCGATCACCAGGAAGTCGCCGACGTAGTGCCACGGCGGCGAGGGGATGATGGACGCGCCCCCGTGCGGTGAGAGCGGCAGCGAGTAGCCGCGCGGGCCGTTGCTCATGGCCGCTCCAGGGAGCCGACCACCTCGTACATGACCGCGTCGTCGGCCGGCGAGACCTCGATGCCGAGCCGCTCCCGCGCCTCCTCGATCTTCGCCATCGCGGCGTCCGCCGCATCGGCGTCCTGGAACACGGTCACCGACACCGCCGAGCCGTCCTCGGCCAGGCAGTGGTAGAGCGCGGTCACGCCCTCCACGTCGCGCAGCGCCTCGATCACCCACTCGGAGCGGTCGAGGCCGAGGTCGCCGCGGCCCGCGTCGAAGCGGGCGACGCGGACGATCACGAGGGCTCCTCGAGGAACTGCTCGACCAGCGACTCCGGGAACGACTTGTCGGCGATCTTGTAGGCCAGCGCCGTCATGCGGTAGGAGTCGGACAGGTAGAACCGCTCGTAGAGCTCGCCGCGGCCGCCCAGGTCGCTGCCGATGTAGTCCCAGGCCAGGCGGAACAGGCGGATGCGGCGCTCGGCGTCGGCGCCCGCCGACTGGTAGTACTTCGCGATCTCGTCGGCCAGCGGGCCGTCCATGTCGGCCCGCGACGGCGTGGCCATGAAGCCGCCGCCGCCGATCAGCTGCAGCAGCTCGTTCACGTAGGGCAGCCACTTCGGCATCTCCCCGCGCAGCGCCAGGAACGGGCGGTCGTCCGGATACCAGACGCCGCCCTCGTCCAGGTGCGAGCCGGCCTCGGCCGAGATCAGGCCGGAGCGGGTCAGCTCGGCCATGTTCCAGATCTGGCCCAGCTTCTCCTGGATGTGGTCGAAGCGCACGACGCCGGTGGTGTTGGCCAGCATGTGGCCGAGCCCGAGCGCGAACGACAGCTTCACGTAGGCGCGGGTGAAGGCCTGGTGCATGATGTGGCCGCGCCAGCCGGTGTCGGTGATCACCTCCGAGTAGGCCTCGGTGTCGCCGCACAGGAACAGCCTGTCCTTCGGCACCTCGACGTTGTCGAAGATGACGACGGCGTCCATCTCGTCGAAGCGGGACGACAGCGGGTAGTCGAACGTGGAGCGCTGCTTGGAGTAGCTGTCGCGGCAGATGAAGCGAAGGCCGGGCGTGCCCATCGGCAGCGCGAAGGCGAGCGCGTAGTCGCCGTCCTGGGGGCGGATGTCGGAGCCGGGATAGATGGTCAGCTCGTCGGCGTAGGGAGCGAGCGTGGCCAGCATGCGGGCGCCGCGCACGGTGATGTGGTTCTCGGTCTCACCGACCTTGTGCAGGGCCACCTCGCCCGCCGCCTGCTCGGCCTCCGGCTTGCTGCGGTCGACCTGGGGGTTCATGATCGAATGGGTGGTGGAGAGGTCGCGGTCGCGCATCAGCTTCTGGTAGGCGACCAGGTTGGCCGCCCCCTGCTCGTTGCCGCGGCGGGCCCACACGTCGGCGCGGCCGGCAAAGCAGGCGAAGGTGACGTTCAGGTAGTCGGGTGTGCGGCCCATCATGCCCGCGGTGAGGGCGGCGGTCAGCTCGACGGCGCGGCGCCGGCGCTCGAGGTCCTCGCGGCTGCGAGGGATCAGGTGGGTGACGTTCACCAGCCGGCCGTCGTCGGGCGACGGCGCCAGCATCTCGTCGGCGTGCTGGTGCTGCAGGTCGTAGACGCGGGCCATGGTGCGCGCCGCCTCGGCCAGCTGCGGGTGCTCGAGCGGGTGGGTGATCTTCTCGCCGTTCAGCCAGATCTCGCGGGCGTCGCCGCGCAGCCCGTCCAGGAACTGCTGGCCGGTGCGGGCGGCTGTCGGCGTCTGCTGCTGCGCGGTTGCCATCATGCCTCCTGGTGTGTCAGCGGGGGCAGCTGCTCCCCCTTGGCGAGCAGGCCCTCTCGTTCGTAGCGGACGGCCTCCTCGTCGAATCGGAAGTATGACCGCGGCGGCAGGATGCCCCAGACGTTGCTCGAGTGGGGCGTGTCGTCCCAGTCGCGCGGCTCGTGATCGGGCTCGAGCTGCTCCATGTCGCAGTAGCACTCGACGATCAGCTCCTCGTCGGGGATGCGCACGTACCCGCACAGGTTCTGGGCCAGCGCGTGGCGCAGCGGGCCCCAGACCAGCCAGCGGCCATGCTGGCCGAGGTGGTCGAACACCACCCGCAGCTCGCCCCAGTCGACGTACTCGAAGGCGAAGTGGTGGAAGTGGGCGAAGTCGTGCTGCACGAGCGCCATCGAGTGGTGGTCGGAGTTGATCGAGAGCCAGTTGCCGGCGCCCAGCAGGCGGTCGGAGATGCGCATGCCCAGCACGTCCGTGTAGAAGGCGGTGGCGCGGTCGAGGTCTGTCGTGAGCACGTTCACGTGGCCGAGCTTGCGCGGGTGCATGCCCGGCAGCGTCTCGGTCGAGCGTGCCACGGGCGGCCGGCGGTCGTCCTCCTCGCGGAACGGCATCAGCTCGATGCCGTACCCGTCGGGGTCGGCGAAGTGGAGGGCGCCGTCGTGGTGCTCGTAGTCGACGCCGTGGTGGTCGAGCTGGTCGGCCGCGTGCTCGAGCGTGCAGCTGCGGCGAAGCTCCCAGCCGGTGTGGTCGTGGCCGGGGGCGCCGGCGCCGACCAGCTGCACCGAGTAGGGCTCGTAGGCGCAGCGCAGGAAGGCGTGGTGGCCGACCCGCTCCACCTCGGTCAGGCCGAACTGGATCGCCCAGCGGTGCTCGGCCTCGTCCAGGTTGGCGACCCGCAGCGCCACGTGATCGATGCGGCGGATCTCGATCATGATCGCGTCACCCCCTCCTGTACCGCTCGCTCCGCCTCGTCCTCGGGCATGGCCAGGGCGACGTGCAGCGTGTTGGCCGAGACCTGCAGCTGGTCGCCCGGCCCGGACAGGTCGACGTCCCAGTCGACCACGGTGTTCGAGAGCCGGCCGAGGCCGGTCACCTCGACCTCGACCACGTCGCCCGGCTCCATCGGCCGCGAGTGGGCGGGGGTACCCGACAGCACGACGTCGCCGGGCTCGAGCGTGATCACCCGGCAGAGGTCGGCCAGCAGGTAGGAGATGGGCCAGATCAGGTCGGCGGCGGAGCCCTGCTGTGCGATCTCGCCGTTCAGGTAGGTGCGGATCTCGAATTCGGTGGGGTCGAACTGGTCGGCGGGCACCAGCTCGGGGCCGATCGGGCAGAAGCCGTCCTGGCCCTTGACGCGCAGCATCGAGCCGCGGTCGGCGTGGCGGAAGTCGTGCAGGCCGACGTCGTTTGCGCAGGCGTAGCCG
>DASUHV010000159.1:0-3751 GCA_036273355.1 Gaiellales bacterium | reverse complement strand
GCCACCAGCAGTCCCGCCGCTATCAGCATCCGCCGGCGCCGAAACATTGGCGGAGACTGTACCGGTGCGGCAGGCTGCCGCCCGCTGTTCGACGCGGTTTCGTTACGTGGCGACGCGGCCGCGCCGCGACAGCGCGTCGATCACGACCGCCGCCAGCAGCACCAGCGCGGTCACCATGAGCTGCGCCGAGGCCTCGAATCCGACCAGGCCCATGCCGTTGTCGATGGCCGCGATCACGATGCCACCCAGCACGCCGTGCACGGCCTTGCCGCGGCCGCCGAACAGGCTGGTGCCGCCGATCACGGCAGCCGCGACGGCGTAGAGCACGAGCGTACCGCCGTCCACCGCCGTGGAGATCGACTGCAGCCGCGAGGCGTAGACGATGCCGGCGATGCCGGCCGTGAACGAGCACAGCACGAACGCGACCGTGCGGACTCCCATCACGTCGACGCCGGCGCGGCGGGCGGCCTCGGCGTTGCCGCCGATGGCGTAGATGTAGCGGCCCAGCTTCGTGCGCCCGAGCACGAACGTCCAGATCACCAGCACCGCCAGCACCAGCAGCACCACCCAGGGTACGCCCCTGATCGGCACGAGGATGCCGCGGTTTGTGTTGCAGAGCAGCAGCAGCGCGACGCCGGCCGCCAACGCCCCGGCGATCTTGAGCAGCGTCACCTGCGGCGGCGGTGCCACCAGCCCGGCTTTGCGGCGCTTCGAGTCGCGCCTCCACACCAACCCGCCGTAGAGCCCGACCAGCACCAGCATCAGGATCCAGCCGACCGTGGGGGTGAAGGCGCGGCTGGCGATGTCGTTGATGGCCTGGTTGTTGATCGGCTGGCTGCCGCCGGACCCGAGGATCTTGAGCAGCACGCCTTGCCAGAACAGGAGGCCGGCCAGGGTCACCACGAACGAGGGCAGACCGATGCGGGTGATGATCGAGCCCTGCAGCAGGCCGATGGCAGCACAGATCAGCAGCGCGACGGCTACCGCCAGCGGCCATGGCCAATCGTGCGCGGGGCTGATTCGGGTGGCCATGAACGCCCCTGAGATGGCGGCCACGAAGCCGACCGACAGGTCGATCTCCCCGAGCAATAGCACGAAGATCTCCGCCATCGCCAGCAGGCTGAACACGGCCGCCTGTACCAGCAGGTTGACCAGGTTGCCGGCCGTCAGGAAGTTGCTGTTCAACGACTGGAAGAGGACCGAGATCAGGAGCAGCCCACCGACGACCGGCAGCACGCCGCTCTCGCCGCCCTTGATCCGCACCAGGGAGGTGCGCAGGTAGCCGGAGATGGAATCGGCGGCGATGTCGGGCGGGAGCGCCAGCTCGGCCTTGCGGGCCGCGGCGGCGGTCATCGGCTCGTCTTGCTCGCCGGTATCGGTCGTTGCGGGTGTCGGATCCTCGACTTCGCTCATGCGCGATCGGGCTCCTTCGCGGCGTGTCCGTTCGTTGACAGGCGCGTCGACTGGCCGGTGGTCATCAGGTCGACGGCGATCTGGCGGTCGAGGTCTGCGGCGGGCAGCACCGCCACCACGCGGCCCAGGAACAGCACCGCGATCCGGTCGGCCACCTCGAACACGTCGTTCATGTTGTGCGAAACCAGCATCACCGCGTGGCCGCGCTCGGCCAGGCGCTTGACGAGGGCGAGCACCATGGCGGTCTGGGCCACGCCCAGCGCCGCGGTCGGCTCGTCCATGATCACGAGCTTCGTGTTCCAGAGCACCGCCTTGGCGATCGCCACCGACTGGCGCTGCCCGCCGGAGAGGGACGCAACGGGCTGGCGGATCGAGCGCACCGTGGTCACTGCCAGGCTGGCCAGCGTCTCGGCCGCCGACTTCTCCATCGCCTCCTCGTCCAGCGTGATGCCGTGGTTGGTGCGCTCACGCCCCAGGAACAGGTTCTGGACGATGTCGAGGTTGTTGCAGAGCGCGAGATCCTGGAACACGGTCTCGATGCCCAGCGCCGCCGCCTCGCGCGGCGTGCGGATCCTGACCGGCCGGCCCTCCCAGTAGATCTGGCCGGAGTCCGGCCCGTGGATCCCCGAGATGGTCTTGATGGTGACCGACTTGCCGGCGCCGTTGTCGCCGATCAGGGCCGTCACCTCGCCGGCCCGCAGCTCCAGGTTGACGTCAGACAACGCCTGCACCGGCCCGAAGTTCTTGGAGACGTGGTCGAGCCGCAGCAGCGGCTGGGTCTCTGTCTCTGTGCTCAAACCGTGGTATCCATGACCGTTGGTGCCGATGGTACCCGCCCCGGGGCCGCCGCGTCAGGCGACGGCCCCGGACCGGGAGTGGTGCTACTGGATTCCCGCAGCGCTACATTCGCTCTGGAACCCGCCAGAGCACAGCTGCGTCGCCGTCACGGTGCCGTCCTTGACGACCGTGTCGTTCATGTTGTCGACGGTCACCCAGGTCGGCGGGGTGTAGACCGACTTGACGTCGGCGCCGATCGTGGAGTCCTTGGTGGTCGAGTTGACCAGCGTGGACGGCGGCGTCTGGCCGGCCCGCAGGTACAGGGCCAGCGCTGCCGCAGCCTGCGCCTCGAGGTAGTACGGCTTGTAGACGGTGCCGCACTGGTAGCCGGCGAGGATGTTCTGCAGACCCTCGAGCCCCGCATCCTGACCGGTGGTCGGGAACGTCTTCGGCGGGATCTTCTTGTTCTTCAGCGCAGCGATCACGGCCGCCGCGTTGGAGTCGTTCGGCGTGACCACTGCGTTGATGTTCGGGTGTGCCGTGTACTGCTGCTCGAACAAGGTCTGGGCCGTCGGCGGATCCCACGTGCCGGTCGGCTCGCCGACCTTCTTGTAGGTGCCGTCGGCGAACTTCGGCGCCAGGACGCCGTTGTAGCCCTGTGCGAACAGCTTGGCGTTGTTGTCGGTGGGGTCGCCGTCCATGATCAGGATGTTGGGATTCTTGACGCCCCATGCGTTGATGCACGAGATCTCGCCCTGGCCGATCAGCTTGCCGACCTGGACGTTGTTGAAGCTGACGTAGTAGCGATCGGCGGGGCCACCCAGGACGAGGCGGTCATAGTCGATCACCTTGAGGCCCTTGGCCTCGGCGTTCTTCTCGATGGCCGCTCCCGAGCCAGGATCGAGTGGATCGATCAGCAACACGGAGGCGCCGTCGGTGATGTCAGCCTCGGCCTGCTGCTGCATCGTCGACACGCTGCCCCCGGCATTGGTGATCTTGAAGTCGCTGGACGACAGCCCGGCGGCCTCGAAGGCCTTCGTCAGGTTCGGCGCGTCGTACTGGACGTAGCGGGTCGACGTGGTGGTGTCGGGCAGCAGCACGCCGATCTTGCCCTTGCCCTGCGCCGCGAGGCTCTGCAGGGTCTTCATCAACGCGTAGTCGGCCGTGAACTTGGTGACATCGACTTGGGGCACGGCGCCCCCGCCCGACGACGACGCGTTGGACGAACTGGACGAGCTCGATCCGCAGCTGGCGGCAGCCGCCGCCAGCGCCAGAGCCGCGGTCACTGCCGCGATCTGTTTTGGCAGATGGTGCATGCAAATCCCCTTGTTGAGCGGCCGAGGCAGACCCGACCCGCAGGTGGTTGTGGAAGGCCAGTCAGGCTCCCGAGATCTGCAAGCGTATGGGATCCGTTCACCTGGGCGCAAGATTGCGGTCACAATTTGTTGTCCGAAATGTCCCGTTTGGTTTCGATGTTTCCAGGGCCGGCCGCCGGTTGCCGCTGACACATGCAGGCTGGATACCGGAGGGTGGCATACCTCGAAACCCGTGCCTCCTGGGG
>DASUHV010000158.1:0-16620 GCA_036273355.1 Gaiellales bacterium | reverse complement strand
GACGTGCCGCCTCCCGGCGGCGACGTGATCGGCCGGCGCCGGGTGGACACCCATCTGATGGCGTTCGCCGCGCTGGGCGCCGACGTGCAGGTCGACCGCGAGTACCGCTTGCGCGCCCCCCACGGCCTCGAAGGCGCCGAGATCCACCTCGACGAGGCCAGCGTCACCGGCACCGAGAACGCGCTGATGGCGGCCGCCCGCGCCCGCGGCACGACCGTGATCATGAACGCCGCCTGCGAGCCCCACGTGCAGGACCTCTGCCACCTGCTCTGCAAGATGGGCGTCGGCATCGAGGGGATCGGCTCGAACGTGCTCGTGATCGAGGGCGCCGACTCGCTGCACGGCTGCACCCACCGGGTCGGGCCCGACCACATCGAGGTGGCCTCGTTCATCGGCCTGGCCGCCGTCACCGGCGGCGACCTCCTGATCGAGGACGCGGCCGTCGAGCATCTGCGCGCGATCCGCCACAGCTTCCGGCGGCTGGGCGTCGAGATCGAGATCGAGGGCACCAGCGTCCGGGTGCCTCCCGGCCAGGAGCTGGTGGTGGTCGACGACATCCACGATCAGGTGCCGAAGATCGATGACGGGCCGTGGCCGATGTTCCCCGCCGACCTGACCTCGATCGCGGTCGCGGTGGCGACCCAGGCCAAGGGCACGGTGCTGATCTTCGAGAAGATGTTCGAGAACCGGCTGGTGTTCACCGACAAGCTGGTCTCGATGGGCGCCCGCATCATCCTCTGCGACCCGCACCGCGCCGTCGTCACCGGGCCCAGCAAGCTCTACGGCTACCGCATGGAGAGCCCGGACATCCGCGCCGGCATGGCGATGCTGATGGCCAGCCTCTGCGCGGAGGGCACCAGCCGGATCGGCAACGTCGGCCAGATCGACCGCGGCTATGAGCGCATCGACGAGCGCCTGCGCGACCTGGGCGCCCGCATCGAGCGGGTCGAGGCGTGAGCGTCGACGGCTGCCTGTCGGCGCTGCTGACGCGCGGGCTGGTGCGCACGCGGCCGGCCGCCGACATGCTGGCGCCGTCCTCCCTGCTGTCCGGGTCGGGCGCGCCGCTGCCGCTCGACCACGCCCGGCTGCTCTCCCTGAGCAACGGCCTCGACGCCTACGGCGGCTACTTCCGCGTGTTCGGCGTCGGCCCCTGGTCGGTGCGCGACATGCGCCGCTGGAACGCCCCCGGCGGCTGGCGGCAGGCATGGGACGGCAGGGCCGACGGCTGGTGGTTCATCGGCGAGACCGCCTGGGGCGACCAGTACGCCTACGCCACCGGCGACGATCCCCTGGAGTTCGATGCGACCGTCCACCGGCTGGACGCCTGCCGGCTCGAGGCGGAGCCGATCGCTGCCTGCTTCACGGACTTCCTGCGCGACGAGCTGGCCCGCAACGCTGCCGTCCCGCGCGACGAGACGACCGTGGCCGCACGCCGCCGCTTCGGCGATCTGGAGCCGTCGGTGCAGCTCACCTACGTGCCCTCGCTGCTGGCCGGCGGTGACGAGGATCTGGCCCACGTGGTGGAGCTGGGCGCCCGCGAGGCGATGACGCTGGCCGGCGACAGCTACCGCGCCCTGGCGGCGGTCCCGGCCGCCACGGCGTAGTTCCGGCCTCACTAGACTGCTGGCGTGGAGACCCGTCAGATAACGGCCGCCACCGTCGCGGAAACGGTTCGGGCGCTGCGCCCTACGGACGAGGACCGCGAGCGCGTCAGGGGCTCGGTGGCCGACATCGTGGAGATGGTGCGAAGCGGCGGCGACGCCGCGGTGCGCCGCCTCACGGCCCGCCTCGACGGCGTCGACGTGGAGCAGGCACGGGTGCCGGCGGCCGCAATCAAGCGCTCGCTGAAGGAGACGTCGCCGGGCGTGCTGCGGGCGCTCGAGACGCTGACCGAGAACCTGCGAGCCACCGCGCGCGAGACGATGCCCCAGCCCAGCCGTCAGGTGCTGGCCCAGGGGCAGATCGTCAGCACCCGCCCGATGCCGGTCGACCGGGCGGGCGTGTACGCGCCCGGCGGCCGCGCCGCCTACCCGTCCAGCGCCGTGATGGCGCTTGTGCCGGCGCAGGTGGCCGGCGTCAAGGAGATCGCCGTGTGCTCGCCGCCGGGGCCGGACGGCCTGCCCTCGCACGCCGTGCTGGCCGCGTGCAGCCTGGCCGGCGTCGAGGAGGTGTACGCCATCGGCGGCGCCCAGGCGGTGGCCGCGATGGCGCTCGGGACGGAGACGATCCGGCCGGTGGACGTGCTGGTCGGCCCCGGCAACGCGTTCGTCGAGGAGGCCAAGCGCGGCCTGTTCGGCGAGGTCGGCATCGAGTCGCTGGCCGGGCCCAGCGAGCTGATCGTGCTGGCCGACGAGACCGCCCCGGCCGACGTCGTGGCCTGGGACCTGCGCGCCCAGGCCGAGCACGGCGCCGGGTCGCAGTCGGTGCTGGTGGCCGTGGACGACGCCGTGCTCGCGGCCGTGTCGGCCGAGCTGCCCGATCCCGCCGGCATCACGCTGCTGCAGGCAGACTCGTGGGACACCGCCATCGAGCTGGTCAACGCCTACGCACCCGAGCACCTGCAGCTGATGGTGGCCGACCCGCAGGCGCTGCTCGAGCGCGTGCGGCACGCCGGCGCCATCTTCATCGGCATGATGAGCGGGACGGCGTTCGGCGACTACGTGGCCGGCTCGAACCACATCCTGCCAACCGGCGGCCGCGGCCGCTTCTCGTCGGGCCTGGCCACCAGCGTGTTCCTGCGCATCCAGGAGGTGGTCGAGATCCCGGACGCAGCGGTCGAGCGGCTGGCCGCGCCGCTGGCCGACCTGGCCCGCGCCGAGGGCCTGCCCGCCCACGCCCGCTCGGCCGAGGTGCGGGCCGAGCGCCTCGCCAACGCATCGTCACTGACCGAAGGAGCCGCAACGTGACTAAGACCGTGATCGCCGTCGACGGCGCGCCCCGCCCGTTCCAGGGCGCGCCCTACAACCAGGCCATCCGCACCGACGGGCTGGTCTTCTGCGCCGGCCAGGTGGGGCTCGACCCCGACACCGGCGACATGGTCGAGGGCGACGTCGCGGCCCAGACCGAGCGCGCGCTGCAGAACCTGAAGGCGGTGCTTGAGGGCGCCGGCAGCGGCCTCAACCAGGTCGTCAAGACCACCGTGTTCATGACCGACCTGGGCGAGTTCGCGGCCATGAACGAGGTGTACGCCAGCTACTTCACCAGCGACCCGCCGGCCCGCTCCACTGTGCAGGTGGCGGGGCTGCCGGCGGGCGCCCGCGTCGAGATCGAGGCGATCGCACTGACGTAGGGCTCCGGTACCCTCTGCGCATGCGGCCCGCAGAGGTGATCATCTCCCACCAGAACACGGATTTCGACGCCCTCGGCTCGATGCTGGCGGCGCGCCGGCTGTACCCTGGTGCGACCGTACTCGTGCACGGCGGGCTCAACCGCAACGTGCGCGAGTTCGCCGCGCTGCACGAGCAGGAGCTGGCCCTGGCCGATGCCTCCCGCTGCGACCTGTCCGCCGTCTCCAGGGTGATCGTGGTCGAGACCTCGCAGCTTGGCCGCCTGGGCGACATGGCCGAGCTGGTGGAGCGTCCCGGGGTGGAGACCATGCTGTTCGACCACCACGGCACGGAGCCGCCCGCATGGGTCGCGCACGAGCGCTACCTCTGCTCCGGCGACGGCGCCCTCAGCAGCACCATGGCCGGCATCCTGGCCGAGCGCGGGATCGAACCGACGCCGACCGAGGCAACCGTGCTGGCGCTGGGCATCCACGAGGACACGGGATCGCTGACGTACGCCTCGACCACCGTCCGCGATGTGGAGGCACTCGCGTTCTGCGTCCGCCACGGCGCGAACCAGGAGCTGATCGGCGGCTTCCTGCACACGCCCCTGGACGCCGACCACCGCGCGCTCCTGACCACCCTGATCGACGCGTCCGAGCAGCTCGAGCTGGGCGGCGTGGCGGTGCTGGTTGCGGCCGCGCGCTGGCCGCGGTACGTGGACGGCGTGTCCACCCTCGCCTCGAAGATCACCGACCTCACCGACAGCCCGGCGATGGTGATGCTGGTGGAGATGGACGGCCGGGTGTTCGCGGTCGGGCGCAGCCGCACCGCCGCCTTCGACGTGGCCGCAGTGATGGCCGCCCTGGGCGGCGGCGGCCACGCTCAGGCGGCCTCGGCGCTGGTGCGCGACGAGACGCTCGAGGGCGCCCGCGCCCGGCTGGGTGCGGCGCTGGCGCTGGGCATCGCGGCCGGCCCGCGAGCGGCCGACATCATGTCGGCGCCGCCCTGGTTCGTGGAGGCCGACAGCACCATCGACGATGCCCTGGCCGAGTGCCGCCGCCGCGGCACCTCCGGCGTGCCGGTCGCCTCCGGCGGCGAGATGGTGGGCGTCGTCGCCCGCGAGGACATGGGCCGCGCGATCGGCCACGGCCTCGGCCACGCGCCGGTGCGCGGGATCATGAGCGCCGAGGTGGCGGGGCTGGCGCCGGACGCGACTTTGGCCGACGTGCAGCGGGTGCTGCTGCGCGGGGTCGGCCGCCTGGCCGTCACCCGGGACGGCCACGACGGGCCGCACCCGACCGCCGACGTGCTCGGGATCATCACCCGCGGCGACCTGCTGCGGGCGCTGCGCGATGCCCCGCCCGGCGCGCCGCCGAAGCGCCCGACCGACCTGAGCGACCAGCTGCGCGCCATGCCCGGCCTGGAGCGCCTGTGGCCCGCCGCCGCGGCGGCCGCCGACGACGCCGGCGTCTACCTCGTGGGCGGCGCCGTGCGCGACCTGCTCCTGGAGGAGCCCAGCTTCGACATCGACCTCGCCTACGAGGGCGACGGCATCGCCTTCGCCGAGTGGCTCGCGGCCGCGCTGGAAGGCCGCATGCATGCCCACGAGAAGTTCCACACCGCGGTGGTGCTGGCCGGCGACCTGCGCGTCGACGTGGCCAGCGCCCGCACCGAGCACTACGAGTACCCGGCCGCCCTGCCCACGGTCGAGCACTCGTCGATCCGCCAGGATCTGCACCGCCGGGACTTCACCATCAACGCGATGGCCGTCTCGCTGCTGCCCGCCGAGTTCGGTCTGCTGTTCGACCCCTACGGCGGCGAGGGCGACCTCGGCCGCGGCATCGTACGGGTGCTGCACAACCTGTCCTTCATCGAGGACCCCACGCGCATCTTCCGCGCCATCCGCTACCAGAACCGCTACGGGTTCGACATGGACGGGCTCACCCTCCAGCTGGCCCGAAGCTGCGTGGAGATGGGGCTGGTGGGCGACCTGTCCGGGGCGCGCGTCCGGGACGAGCTGGTGGCGCTGCTGGGCGAGGAGGAGGTGGCGGGCGCGCTCGCCAGCCTCGATCAGCTGGGGCTGGCCGGCGCCGTGCACCCGGCGCTCGACTGCGGCCCGGCGTCGGTGCACCTGGTGGAGCGCCTCGACCGCGCGCGGCGGCGCCACGCGCCGGAGCTGCCGCCCTGGCGCGGCCGGCTGGCCGCGATCGCGCGCGGCATCCCGGGCGGCGAGCTGGACGAGTGGCTGGAGCGGCTGCGGGTGCGGCGGCGCGACGCCCGCGTGGTGGCGTCGGCGGCCGTGGTGCCGCCGCGGCTGGCGGGGGCCCTGACGGAGACGGCCGAGCCGGCGCGGATCGCGGAGCTGCTGGCGCCGCATCCGGCCGAGGTGGCGCTGATGGTGGTGGCGCTGGAAGGGCCTGCGGCCGAGTCGGCCGAGCTGTACCTGGCGCAGCTGCGCGACCTACGGCTGGACATCGACGGTGACACGCTCCGTGAGCAGCTGGGGATGGTCGAGTCGCCGCAGGTGGGCGCGCTCCTTGCCGAGCTGCTGCGGCGACGCCGAAACGGCGAGCTGGGGGGCCGCGAGGAACAGCTCGAGGCGGCCCGGGAGCTGCTCGCCGAGGTCGCGGGATGAGGCTGAGCGCCGCCAACGCCAGCCGCTGGCGTGGCCAGCCGGGTCACTACGAGGCCTGGCACCTGCGGCTCGGCGACCCGCACAGCGCCGCGTCGGCATGGATCCGCCACAGCTTCCACGTGCCCCCGGAGGCCGCTCCGGGCGAGTCCACCGCCGAGCTGTGGTTCGTCGGACGCGACCCCGAGGGCGTCGCCTATGCCCGCCGCCAGAGCTTCTCGATCGACCAGTTCCGGACCGGCGCCGGCGGCTTCCCGCTTACGCTCGGCCCCAGCTCGCTGGACGTGGCCAGCGCCAGCGGCCGCGTCGACGAGGCGCGCTGGGACCTGCGCTGGTCGCCGACCGGCGAGCCGTTCGGCTACGGCGGCGGCGGTGGCCGGCGGCGTCGCGCCGAGATCGTCGTCAGCCAGCCGACCATCCGCGCCAGCGGCACCTTCGTCATCGGATCGCAGGAGCTGGATGTGCGCTCCTGGCCGGCTCATCAGCTGCACGCCTGGGGCAACCGCCACGCCGAGGCGTCGGCGCGGGTGCACTGCAACGCGTTCGCATCGCCGGAGGACTTCGTCGAGGTGTTCAGCCGCCGCTACGACAACCTCGGCAAGCACACGCCCGTGATCTCTACCGGCGCGGTGGTCGCGCAGGGCGAGCGCCACGAGCTGCACGGCGCCCTCCGCGGGCTGGCGGCGCGCGCCACCATCGAGCCGAACCGCTACCGGTTCACGATCCGGGGGCCGTTCCTGAGCATCGAGGGCGAGGTGCATTGCGCGCTCGCCGACATGGTCGGCGTCTCCTACCGCGACCCCGACGGTGGCCGCGTGTACGCCTACGCCGCCGACCACGCCGTGATCGAGGTCGAGGTGCGCCGCCGGACGGTCCGCGGCTGGTCGCGGGCGGCGCGGCTGTCGGCCGGCAGCTGTGCCTACGAGTATGCCAGCCGGATGCAGGTGCCGGGTGTCGAGGTGGTGCTGTGAGCGCCGGGCTGGCCTGGCGCCATGAGCCGCTGCCGCTGCTGGACTGGGCGGCGGCGCCGGCCGGCGTGCGGGTGTCGTTCACCTGCCGGCACGGCGGTGTCTCCTCGGGTGCGTTTGCCTCGCTCAACCTGGGCGCGCTGACGGCGGACGACGCGGCGAACGTGGCCGAGAACCGGCGGCGGGCCGTGGCCGGCGCGGGCGGCGACGGCGCCACCGCGACCATGGCCTGGCAGGTGCACGGCACCGACATCCGCGAGGTGACCGACGTGCCGTCCTCGGGACGCTTCCTGCAGCCCGGCGCCGAGCCCTTCCCCAAGTCGGACGGCCTGGTCACCAGCAGCCGCGGCCGGGCGCTGACGCTGCTCACCGCCGACTGCCTGCCGGTCGCGATCGCAGCCGCCGACGGCAGCCGGCTGGCGCTGCTGCACGCCGGCTGGCGTGGCATCGAGGCTGGTGTGATCGAGGCCGGCGTGGCGGCGGTGGGCGGCGAGGCGGTGGCCGCGATCGGGCCCGGGGCGGGGCCCTGCTGCTACGAGGTGGGCGAGGACGTAGCCGGCCCGCTGACCCGGCGCTTCGGCGAGGACGTCGTCCGCGACGGCCGCGCCGACCTGTGGCTGTGCGCCGAACGCGCGCTTCGCACGAGCGGCGTCGACCAGGTGGCCGTTGCGGGCGAGTGCACGATCTGCACCGAGGATCGCTACTTCTCACACCGGCGCGACCACGGCGTCACCGGGCGGCAAGGGGTGGTGGGGCTGCTTGCTTGACCCGGCCCTGATCGCGGAGAACCTGGCGCTGGTGCGCGAGCGGGTGGGCCCGGACGTGCAGATCCTGGCCGCCACCAAGTACGTCGAGGCCGACGACCTGCCGGCGCTGCACGAGGGTGGCGTGCGGCTGGTCGGCGAGAACCGGTCAGACGCGCTGATCACCAAGCAGGAGGCGCACCGCGACCTGTTCACCTGGGACTTCATCGGCCACGTGCAGAGCCGCAAGGTGCGCGACATCGCCGGGCGCGTGCGGCTGATCCACGCCATCGACTCGCTCTCGGCCTGCCGCCGGATGCAGGACCAGGCGGAGAGCCCGGTGGACTGCCTGCTGCAGGTGAACGTGGCCGGCGAGGACACCAAGGCGGGCGTCGGGCTCGGCGATGTCGACGGATTCCTCGACGATGTGGCCGCGCTCGATCGTGTCCGGTTCCACGGGCTGATGACGATGCCGCCGCTGGTCGACGACCCGAACGACGCACGGCCCTGGTTCGCGGCGCTCCGCGAGCTGCGTGATCGGCTGGCGCCGGCCTGGCAGGGACGGCACGAATTCCGGGAGCTCTCGATGGGCACCAGCCAGGACTACGAGGCGGCTGCGGCGGAGGGCGCGACGATCGTACGGGTGGGGAGCGTCCTCTATGGGCGGTAAAGTGAGGGGCGGATGAGTGTAAAAGACATGTGGCAGCGCACCCAGGTCTACTTCGGCATCAAGGAGGAGGACTGGGATGATGACTACTTCGACGACGACGGCTCGGCCGCCCACGAGGACCTCGAGAGCCGCTACAACGAGCGGCCGAACGTCCGTCGGCTGAACCCGCGACGCCGCTCCGGCGCCGACTTCGACGACATCTTCTCGGACGAGCCGCCACCGCAGCGCGGCCGCGGGCGGCAACCTGCCGCGCAGAACGGCGGCCAGCGCCACGCGGCGCAGGTCGAGCTGATCGTGCCGAAGTCGTTCAACGACGCCCAGAAGGTCGCCGACAAGCTGAAGGCCGACGTGCCGGTGATCATCAACCTGCAGGCGGCGGACTCCGACCTGGCCAAGCGGCTGATCGACTTCTCGAGCGGGCTCACCTACGCGCTGGACGGCGCCATGCAGCGCGTTGCCGACCGGGTGTTCCTGCTCACCCCCGCCCACGTGACCGTGTCCGCCGAGGATAAGGCGTCGTTGATGGAGCGCGGGTTCTTTAATCAATACTGAGGCGAGGCTCGAAGGGTCTGGCTTCAGCCTGACGCACCACGACGTCGCGCCCGCCTACATGCGAGCCAGCCACCGCGCGCAGTCGATCATCGCCGCGTCGGCCTGATCGCCCTCGACGCCCCAGGCCAGCGCGTGCACGATCGCCCAGCAGCGCATCCGCTCGCGGTCGAGCCCGAGCAGCTCTGACAGCAGATCCAGCCGCCGCCGCACCAGCCGCTCGTCGATCCGCTCGCGGGTGTCCCGGATCAGCGACGCCAGGTCGAACTCGCGCTCGCCCACCAGCGGCTTCGGGTCGATCGCCAGCCACGGCGATCGCTCCGCCCGCAGCACGTTGCCGCCGTGCAGATCCTGGTGCAGCACCACCTGCCCGCCCTGCGACTGCGCCAGCTCGGCCGCGAGCGTCCCGCCCAGGTCGGCCAGCTCCCGCTCGAACGGCTCTCGCAGCGCCGCCCACGCCTCCGGGATCTCGGTCGACCACCGCATCGCATCGCCGGCCAGCGTGCGGAACGGATGACCGTCAGCCGGGGCGTGCCAGAGCTGCTCGAGCAGGCCCGCCACGATCCGCGCCGCCTCGTCGTCGTCCTCCAGCTGCCAGAGGCTCGTGCCCGGCCGCAGCCGCTCCAGCAGGAGCGCCCCAGGCTCGTCGTCCAGCAGCCGCACCGCGCCGCGGCCGCCGTAGTGGCGCAGCGCGTCCGCCTCATGCCGGTTCTCGAGGTCGGGCAGGAACACCTTCAGCACCGCCTCCGACCCGCCCGCCGTGGTGGCCGGCGCCACCCACGATACGGCGCCGTCGTCGCCGAACGGCTCCCCGACCGTCAGCCCCCAGCGGGCTGCCAGCCCGGCCACCACACCGGGCAGCGCGCCCAGCCAATCCGATCCCTCCTGCCCGTGCCAGCTGCGGATGTTCTCGTCCAGCTGCGGCGGGATCGTCACCATGGCCGGACTGTACGGGACGGCGTTCCGGTACGCTCTTGGGCCTCGTGGCATCCTCCTCGTTCACCCTCGGCCTGCTCGGCGCAGGCAACATGGCATCCGCCATGGTGCGCGGCTGGGTGCGGGCCGACCCGGACATGGCCGGGCGGATCCTGGTCACCGACCGCGGATCCGGCCGCGCCGCCGCGCTGGCCGAGCAGCACGGCGTGCGGCACCTCGAGCACAACGCCGAGGTGGCCTCCGAGGCCGACCTGGTGGTGCTGTGCGTGAAGCCGGTCGACGTCGAGCGGGTGCTGCGCGAGGTGAGCGAGCTGATCACGCCCACCAAGTCGGTCGCGTCGGTGGCTGCCGGCGTGCCCACGTCCACGCTGGAGACGATCCTCGACGTGGACGCCCCCGTCTTCCGCTTCATGCCCAACGTGGGCGTGCAGGTCGGCATGGGCACGCTCGCCTACTCGGCCGGCCGGTTCATCGACACCGCCGCCGAGCAGCAGGTGCTGGAGGCGTTCGGGCTGCTGGGCGAGGTGGTGCGGCTCGAGGAGCGCGCCTTTGACGCCGCCACCGCCCTGTCCGGCTCCGGCCCCGCCTTCCTGGCGCTGATCATCGAGGCGTTCGAGGACGCCGGCATCGTCAGCGGGCTCAGCTACGCCGACGCCCGCGCCCTGATCCTGACCACGGTCACCGGCACCGCCGGCCTGATGCGCGAGGAGGACATGCCGGCCAGCGCGCTGAGGCGGATGGTCACCTCGCCCGGCGGCACCGCGGCGGCCGGCCTGGCAGAGATGGAGCGCCAGGGCGTGCGCGGCGGCATCATCGACGGGGTTGTGGCGGCCATGCGCCGGGCCGGCGAGCTAGGCTAGCCGGCCGTGATCTCCACCCTCGTCAGCTTCCTGACGGCTCTGTACTACGTGTACACGATCCTGATCCTGCTCTACATCATCATGTCGTGGGTGCAGCTGCCCTACAACGTGTGGATCGGGCGGGTGCGGACGTTCCTGCACGACACGGTCGAGCCCTACCTGGGGCTGTTCCGCCGCATGATCCCGCCGATCGGCGCGTTCGACCTGTCGCCGATCGTGGCGCTGATCGTGCTGGGGCTGGTCTACCAGATCCTCGCGAACATCCTGACCAACCTGGAGTAGCAGGACTGGGAGCGCGGTCGTCGAAACCGGACGGCATGTCTCTCTCACCCGCAGAACTCAGGCACCAGCGTCCCAAGCGGACGTTCATCGGCTACCGCGTCTCCGAAGTCGACGAGATCATGACCCACGCCACCTCCGCGTTCGAGACGGTGTGGCGCGACCGCGCCGACCTCGAGGACCGAGTGCACGAGCTGGAGACCTCGCTGGGCGAGCTCCGCGACACCGAGCACGCGATGCGCGACGCGCTCGTGACGGCCCAGCGCACGGCCGACGAGCTGCGCGCGTCCGCCGGCCGTGACGCCGAGCTGATCGTCCGCGAGGCCGAGGCACGGGCCCGCGAGATCATCCACAAGACCTACGCCGAGCGCGAGCAGGTGCGGCGTGAGGTCGAGCGTCTGCGCGCCGACGAGCGGCAGTTCCGCACGCGGCTGCGAACGCTGCTGGGCACCACCCTGCAGACGGTGCGCGACCACGAGGAGATGATCGCGGAGCCCGCCGGCGACCTGACGATGGCCGGATAGGCCGCCTCGCGGCGGTCTTCGGGACGGGCCGCCCTGGCTATACTGGGCGCTGGTTTGACCAACCGTCGCCAGCCCCGTCGTGACCGTCACCCGTCCCCGATTCTCGCTCCGCATCTCACCCGGCGCCCGCCGCTCGGCAACCGCCGGGCGCTACGCTGACGGGCCGAAGGCGTGCGAGGAGGTGGGGGCGTGACCGTCGACATGGATTCCGCTCGTGACCGGCTGATGGCGGAGCGCCTTCGCGTGACCTCGGAGATGCAGGCCCTCCAGGACGACCTGTCGCACTCGCTCGAGGATCAGACCGACGAGGACGGCAACGACTCGCACCTGGCCGACAGCGCCAGCGAGACCGTCGACCGCGAGATCGAGCAGTCGCTCGAGGACAACGCCGAGCACCTGCTGGCCTGCATCGACGCCGCCCTCGGCAGGATCGACGCCGGCTCCTACGGCAAGTGCGAGCGCTGCGCCGAGCCGATCTCGGAGGAGCGGCTGGAGGCGCTGCCATACGCAACGAAGTGCATCGAGTGCAAGCGGCTCGAGGAACGGGGCTGATCGAGCAACTCCCCCCGCTGGAGCCGGAACCGCGCTCCGCGGGCTCGTTGCAGTGGGCGGGCCTGCTGGCCGTGGCCGCCGCCGTCGTGGTCGCGGACCAGGTCACCAAGCACCTGATCGTCGACCGGATCGCGCTCGGTGACGGCCACCAGGTGCTGCCCTTCCTGGAGATCACGCACCTGCGCAACACCGGCATCGCGTTCGGCATCTTCCCCGGCCGGTTGGAGGTCGTATCCCTGCTGACCGCGCTGGCGGTGGTCTGGATGCTGGCCCACTTCGCGAAGTCGGGCTCGCGCCACGTGCTGTTCCCGGTGGCGCTCGGCTTCCTGATCGGCGGCAGCGTCTCGAACCTGTTCGACCGCATCACCAACGGCTACGTGACCGACTTCATCCACGTCTCGCACTGGCCCACGTTCAACCTGGCCGACTGCTTCATCGTGGTGGGCGTGGTGCTGCTGCTGGTGGGGCTCGGCCGCCTCGACCACGGCGCCTCGGCGGAAACCGGCGGCCCGCACGGCGGCCCGCCCGGCGAGCTGGTCTGATGCACTCGCTGACGGTGCCGGACGACGCCGCCGGCGGCCGTCTCGACCGGTTCCTGGCCTCGCTGGAGGAGGTCGGATCGCGTGCGGCCGCCGAGCGCTTGATCGAGACCGGCGCGGTTACGGTGGACGGCCTGTCCCGGCCCAAGTCGCACAAGCTGGCGGCCGGCCAGACGGTCTCGTTCCCGGCGGTCGAGCCGGTCATGTCGGAGCTGGTGCCCCAGGAGATGGACATCCCGGTGCTCTACCGCGACGACCACCTGCTGGTGGTCGACAAGCCGGCCGGGCTGCTCGTGCACCCGGTGCCGGGCTACGGCGGGCCGACCCTGGTGCACGGCCTGCTGCACGAGATCGGCGGCGAGGGACCGCGGCCGGGGATCGTCCACCGGCTCGATCGCGACACGTCCGGCCTGCTGGTGGTGGCGCGCGACGACCGCACGCTGGCGCGGCTGCAGTCGCTCCTGCGCCGGCGGCGCATCCACCGCAGCTACTCGGCGCTGGTGCGCGGCCGCCCGGCGTCGCGCCGCGGCACCATCGAGGCCCCGATCGGCCGCGACCGGCGCGACCCGACCCGCGTCTCGCTCGACTCGGACGTGGCCAAGCCGGCCGTCACGCACTTCACGATCGCCGAGCTGTGTCCGGCCCGCACGCTGCTGGACGTCGAGCTCGAGACCGGGCGCACCCACCAGATCCGCGTGCACCTGGCGGCGATCGGCTGCCCGGTGGTTGGCGACCGCGTCTACGGGCACGGGCCCGAGCTCGGCCTCGATCGCCAGTTCCTGCACGCCGCACGGCTGCGGTTCCCGCACCCCTGGAGCGGCGAGCAGATCGACGTCCGTTCGCCGCTGCCGCCCGACCTGGCTGCCGCGCTGGAGCTGGCTCGGGTCGGCGCGGTCCGGGCGGAACCGGGTTTCCGCTAGAATCGTCCGGCGTTTCCGTTCGTCAACCCTCTCCCCGGCGGGCATCAGTCGCCCGGTGGTGCCTCTGCGCAGCTGCGAGGCTCCGGTCGTCTCCGCCGGCTACATACCCAACAACCATGTTTCAAGGAGGCGATTGCGTGCCCACAACCGCAGTCACCATGCGAGAGCTGCTGGAGGCCGGCGTCCACTTCGGCCATCAGACACGGCGCTGGAACCCGAAGATGCGCCGCTTCATCTTCGGCGAGCGCGGCGGCATCTACATCATCGACCTGCAGCAGTCGATCGTGATGCTGCAGGACGCCTACGACTACGTCCGCAACATCGCCGAGCGCAACGGCACGGTGCTGTTCGTGGGCACCAAGAAGCAGGCCCAGGACGCGGTCGAGGAGCAGGCCCGCCGGGTCGGGCAGCCCTACGTGAACCACCGCTGGCTGGGCGGCCTGCTCACGAACTACCGCACCATTCAGGATCGCATCGCTGCGCTGCACGAGCTGCGCCGGCAGAAGGCCGAGGGCCAGCTCGAGCTGCTGCCCTCGAAGGAGCGTCAGAGCACCATCGCCGAGCTCGAGAAGCTCGAGACCAACCTGGGCGGCCTCGCCGACACGCGCAAGCTGCCCGACGCGGTGGTCGTGATCGACATGAAGAAGGAGGCCCTGGCCGTGCGCGAGGCGCGCCGGCTGGGCATCACGGTGATCGGCCTGGTCGACACCAACTGCGACCCCGACGACGCCGACTTCATCATCCCCGGGAACGACGACGCGATCCGCTCCACCGGCCTGATCGTGCGGGTGCTGGCCGACGCGGTCGCCGAGGGCCAGCTGAAGGTGCGGGCCGCCGAGATGGAGGCCGAGGCGGCACGCCGCGCGGCCGAGGAGGCGGCTGCGGCGGAGGCCGAGGCAGCCGCGGCGGCCGCGGCTGAGGCCGAGGCTGCGGCGAGCGCCACGGAGGGCCAGCCCGCCGAGGAGGCGCCGGTCGCGGTCGCGGCCGAGCAAGAGACGACGAGCAGCGAGGATGCATCGTGAGTGACGTGGCATACAGGCCGTCAGCGGCCGAGGTGAAGGAGCTCCGCGAGCAGACGCAGGCGGGGATGATGGACTGCAAGCGCGCCCTCGAGGAGGCCGCAGGCGACATGGACGCGGCCAAGAAGTGGCTGCGCGAGAAGGGCCTGGCGGCCGCCGGCAAGCGCGCCGGCCGCGGCACCGGCGCCGGCGTGGTCGAGAGTTACGTCCACGCCACCGGCACCATCGGCGCGATGGTCGAGGTCGGCTGTGAGACCGATTTCGTCGCCCGTAACGACACGTTCAAGGCGTTTGCCCGTGACGTGGCGCTGCAGATCGCGGCCGGACGCTCCCTGCAGTTCGTGTCCGAGGACGAGATCCCCGACGCGTTCCGCGCGGCCGAGATCGACACCTTCCGCGGCAAGGCCGCGAACGAGGGCAAGCCCGAGAACATGCTGGACAAGATCGCCGAGGGCATGTGGAACAAGTCGCTGGTCGACACGGTGCTGCTGAAGCAGCCGTCGATCAAGCCCGAGCACGACGGCAAGACGATCGAGACGCTGCGGGCCGAGCTGTCCGGCACCATCGGCGAAAACATCGAGATCAAGCGCTTCGCGCGCTTCGAGGTGGGCGAGGAGTGAGCGAACCGGCCTTTGAGCGGGTGCTCCTGAAGCTGTCCGGCGAGGCCCTGATGGGCGACCGCGAATACGGACAGGCGCCGGAGCGGATCGCGGCCGTCGCGCGGGCCGTGGGCGAGGTGGTCGAGACCGGCGTCGAGATGGCGATCGTTGTCGGCGGCGGCAACATCCTGCGCGGCACCCAGGAGGCGGCGCGGGGCATGGACCGGGCGACCGCCGACTACGCGGGCATGCTGGCCACGGTGCTGAACGCGCTCACCGTGCAGGACGCGCTCGAGCAGCTGGGCGTGTTCACGCGGGTGATGTCGGCGATCGACGTGTCGGAGGTGGCCGAGCCCTACATCCGCCGCCGGGCTATCCGCCACCTCGAGAAGGGGCGGGTGGTGATCTTCGCGGCGGGCACCGGCAACCCGTTCTTCACGACCGACACGGCGGCCGCGCTGCGGGCGCTGGAGATCGGGGCGCAGGCGATCCTGATGGGCAAGAACGGCGTGGACGGCGTCCTGGACGACGATCCCCGCACCAACCCGAAGGCGCGGCTGATCCCGCAGATCACCCACATCGAGGCGATCGAGCGAGGGCTGAAGGTGATGGACACGACCGCCCTGTCGCTCTGCATGGACAACGCGCTACCGCTGTACGTGTTTAATCTCGACGACGAGCACAACATCGCCCGGATCGCGCGCGGCGAGCGGCTCGGAACCATTATCTCGAGCGTCCCTGGAGGTCTTCCGGTGCAGGTCACACCATGATCGACGACGTGCTGAAGGATGCGGCTCGGCGGATGGACAAGTCCGTCGAGGCGACCCGTCATGAGTTCACGACCATCCGCACCGGCCGCGCGTCGGCCGCGCTGCTGGAGCGCATCAACGTCAGCGCGTACGGGACGAAGATGCCGATCAACCAGCTGGCCACGATCAGCGTGCCGGAGCCGCGGCTGCTGACGATCACGCCGTTCGACAAGGGCGTGATGAGGGACATCGAGAAGGCGATCATGGAGTCGGATCTGGGGTTGACGCCGAACAACGACGGCCAGCTGATCCGCCTGCCGATCCCGCAGCTGACCGAGGAGCGCCGCAAGGAGCTGGTCAAGCAGGTGCGGCACCTGGCGGAGGAGGGCCGCGTGGCCGCGCGCAACGTGCGCCGCGACGCCCAGCATCACCTCAAGGAGGCCGAGAAGAACGGCGAGACGGGCGCGGACGACGTCCACCGCGCCGAGGAGCGGCTACAGAAGGTGACCGACGAGCACGTGGCGGCGATCGACGCCGCCCTGAAGGCCAAAGAGGCCGAGATCATGGAGGTCTGAGGCCGCCGAGCCTCGGGTGTCGCACCGCCGGTAGAATTTCTGCCGTGCCAAGGCGCCGCCACACCATGCTGCTCGATTTCGCGGTCGTGACTTTCGTCTGGTGCGCGGCCGTGGCGGCCGTTGTTTCGGGGGGAGCGGCGCTGCTCACGAGCATCAGCTTCTGGCAGGCATACCTCATCTGCTTCGGCGTGCTGCTTGTCCGGGGCGTGTTTCGTTGGGCTCGAGCAGTTCGTAGCT
>DASUHV010000157.1:0-4433 GCA_036273355.1 Gaiellales bacterium | reverse complement strand
GACTTGAAGCTGACGCCCATCCCCTCAAAATCGCCCTTCGCGGCTTCGTAGCGGTCGACGGAGTCGGCGAAGCCCTCCACACCCTTCTGAGTCCAGTCGATGAGCAACACGTACGTCGGCATCTAGCCCTCCTCGGTCGGTGTCGCCGACCCTACACCTCCAACCGTCGGCCGGGTCAGGCGCCGGTTACCCGCTGCCCGATCCCGGTAGCACCAGCATGCTTCCCGCGCCCTGACCGCGGGAGCTCCGCGGTACGCTGCCGCCATGCCTCTGACCGACGACGACCTCGCTCTGTACGAGCGAGCGCGTGGCGCGTCCGCGAATGCTTACGCGCCGTACTCGCGCTTTCCGGTCGGTGCGGCGCTCCGCACCGACGGCGGTCAGGTGTTCACGGGCGCCAACGTCGAGAACGCCTCGTTCGGCCTGACCTGCTGCGCGGAGCGCACCGCGATCTTCACGGCCGTCTCGGCCGGGCACAGCGACCTGGCCGCGATCGCCGTGCACGCCGAGGCGGAGTCGGCGCCACCCTGCGGCGCCTGCCGCCAGGTGATGGCCGAGTTCGCGCCGCAGCTGCGCGTGATCTGGCGGCGTGACGGGCAGCTAGTGGCCTCGTCGCTGGGTGACCTGTTGCCCGACGGCTTCCACCTGTGAGCGAGACGGTCGAGCACCGCTCCGGGCTGGTGGCGCTGGCCGGGCGGCCGAATGCCGGCAAATCGACGCTCGTCAACCGTCTGGTGGGGGAGCACGTGGCGGCCGTGTCGTCGCGGCCGCAGACCACCCGGCGCCGCGCGCTCGGTGCCGTCACGGGTGACGGCTGGCAGATGGTGCTGGTCGACCTGCCCGGGATCACCAAGCCGTTCGACCGGCTGACCGAGCGGATGCAGCGAGCGGTCGACGAAACGCTGGCCGACGCCGACGCGGTGGTGCTGATGCTGAACGGGCAGGAGGGCGTCGGGCCCGGGGATCGCTACATCGCCGCCCGCGTGCTGCGGGACGGATCCGCGCCCTGCCTGATCGCGATCAACAAGACCGACCGCATGCGGCCGCACGCGATCGCCGAGACGATCAGCGCGGCCGCCGAGCTGGGGCCGTTCCACTCCATGCATCCGATCAGCGCGCTGAACGGGGACGGGGTGGATGCGCTGCGCGACGACCTCGTGTCCCTGCTCGCACCCGGCCCGGCCTACTTCCCGGAAGGCGTGATCAGCGATCAGACCGACGAGGCCCGGGTCGGCGAGGCGGTGCGCGAGGCGGCGCTGGAGGCGCTGCGCGACGAGATCCCACACGCTGTCGCCGTGCGGATCGAGGAGATCGTGCCCGGCCGGCGGGGCATGACGGTGGTGCGCGCGACCATCATCTGCGAGACCGACTCGCAGAAGCGGATCGTCGTTGGCGCCGGCGGGTCGAAGGTGAGGGAGATCGGCACCGTCGCACGGCCGCAGGTCGAGAGCATCGTGGGCGGGCCGGTGTTCCTGGAGCTGAGCGTCAAGGTGCTGCCGCGATGGCGGCGCGACGAGGCCGAGCTCGACCGGCTGGGGATCTGACGGGCGCCGGGCAGAGCTGGAACTTGGACTAAGCTGTTCCCGGATGCCTCCATTAGCCGTCGAGCACGTCGCCCGAGCCGTTGACCACACGCTGCTCGACCCAGGCGCAGGAGATGCGTCGCTCACCGCGCTCTGCCGGGAGGCGGACGAGCACGGATTCGCCGCGGTGTGCCTGTACCCGTGGTGGGTGCCACGCGCCCGGGCGTTGCTGCAGGGCGACGCGGCCGTGTGCACGGTCGTGTCCTTCCCGCACGGCCTCGACGCGACCGCCGCGAAGTGCGAGGCGGCCCGCGCCGCGATCGCGGCGGGCGCAGACGAGATCGACGTCGTGGTCGCCTACGCGGCGCTGCGCGACGGCGACGCGAAGGCGGCGGGCGACGACCTGTCGGCCGTGGTCGACGCCGCGCGCGCCGAGCGCGGCGACGTTGTGGTGAAGGCGATCATCGAGTCGGCCCAGCTCAGCGACGACGAGATCGTGCTCGCCTGCGGGCTGGTCGCCGCGGCGGGTGCCGACTTCGCCAAGACGTCGACCGGCCACGCCGGCGGGGCGACGGTGGGTGCCGTCTCGCTGATGCGCGCATCGCTGCCGCCGTCGGTCGCGGTGAAGGCGTCCGGCGGCATCCGCACCGCCGCCTGCGCGCTTGACATGCTGGACGCCGGCGCGACCCGCATCGGCACCAGCAACGCGCTCTCCATCATCGCCGAGCTGGAGACGCATGCCCTCGCTCGATAAACGACTGTCCTCGACCCGCCGAGAGGTCGAGGAGCGGCGGCGTGCGCGCCCGCTGGCGCAGCTCGAGCGGGAGGTGGCGGCGCTGGCACCGATCCGGCCCTTCACCGAGTCGATCGGCGGCGAGGAGATCTCCTTCGTGCAGCGCGTGAAGGAGGCCGACGGCGCGCTGCTGGAGCTGGCCGAAGAGCTGGAGGTGGCGGGGTTGGCGGCGGCGCTGGGGCCGCTCGCCGACATGGCCGCCGACAACGCGCTGCCGATGTTGCTGACCGACATGATCGTGGACGCCTACCAGCTGTATGAGTGCCGGCTGGCCGGCGGCGGCGCGGTGGTGCTGGTGGCGGCAGCGTTCGAGGACGACCACGAGCGGCTGGCGGAGCTGTACAGCGTGGCCGGCTCGGTCGACCTGGACGTGATCGTCGAGGTCGCGCACGAGGACGAGCTGGAGGAGGCCCTGGAGCTGCTCGACCCAGACTCGTTTCTGCTCCGAAACCGCGGGTCTGACGACGACGGCTCGGTCGACTTCGAGCGCACGTTCTCGCTGCTCGAGGAGGTACCGGCCGGCAAGACCGTGTTCAGCCAGGGCGGCGTACGCGAGCGCGAGCAGGTGGTGGCGCTGGAGCGGTCGGGCGTGGACGCGGTGATCCTGGGCCCGTGGGCCGCGGCCGGCGACCTCGCCGAGACGCTGCGACAGCTGCGCGGCGAGTCGCGCTAGCCCGGCCGGTCAGCCGAACAGCGCCTCAGCCTGGGCGTAGAGCTCGGGCGGCACGGTCTTCAGCCTGGCGACGGCGTCGGAGATCGGCACGGCCACGATCTCGTCGCCGCGCAGGGACGCCATCATGCCGAACGACCCCTCGAACACGAGGTCGGCTGCCCGCAGGCCGAAGCGGGTTGCCAGCACGCGGTCGTGCGCGGTCGGCGACCCGCCGCGCTGGACGTGCCCGAGCTGGGTGACGCGGGTCTCGAAGCCCGTGCGCCGCTCGATCTCGCCGGCCAGCATCACGCCGATGCCGCCCAGACGGGTGTGGCCGAAGCCGTCCGCCTCGGGCGCCGCCACCAGCTGCCCGTCGCCACCCTCGAAGCGCAGCTCCCAGCCCTCGCTGACGACCACGATCGAGAAGTCCTTGCCGCGCCGGTGGCGCCGGTCGATCAGCTCGCAGCAGCGCTCGACGGTGACCGGCTGCTCGGGGATCAGGACGACGTCCGCGCCGCCGGCCATGCCGGACAGGAGCGCGATCCAGCCGGCGTGGCGGCCCATCACCTCGCAGACCATGACCCGGTCATGGGACTCGGCGGTGGAGTGCAGGCGGTCGATGGCCTCGGTGGCGATCGAGAGCGCCGTGTCGAACCCGAACGTGTAGTCGGTGGCCGAGAGGTCGTTGTCGATCGTCTTGGGGACGCCCACCACGGGCGCGTCGTGCTCCGCGAACAGGCGGGCGGCGACGCCGAGCGTGTCCTCGCCGCCGATCGCGACCAGCGCATCCAGCTCGGCCAGGGATGCGAGAGTGGCCTCCAGGCCGCCGTCGACCTTGTAGGGGTTGGTGCGCGATGTGCGCAGGATGGTGCCGCCGCGGGGCAGGATGCCGCTGATGTCGCGGGCGCCGAGCGGCCTGGTGCTGCCGTCGATCAGGCCGCGCCAGCCGTGCAGGATGCCGACCACTTCGTCGCCGCGGTCGAGCGCGCGCCGGGTGACCGCGCGGATCACCGCGTTCAGGCCGGGGCAGTCCCCGCCTCCTGTGAGGATGCCGATCCGCATCGTGGCCATGCTAGCCCCGGGTTCGGCGCGCATCATCAGCAACGCCCGCACGCGATTCGCGTACTCTCTTCCAGCAGGGCCGAAGTGGCGGAACCGGTAGACGCGCCGGACTCAAAATCCGGTGGGGGAAACCTCGTGTGGGTTCGAGTCCCACCTTCGGCATCACCACGCCGCGACACGAGCGACGCTTCCCGACAAACAAGCCGTTTCCCGCCTAGCCATGCGGCTCGCTCATGGGGCTTACTAGCCCGTTTTCCGGGCGGATGGCACCAATACGGCACCACGGCAGAGAACCCGTCGAAGAGCGGCTATATGTCGGTCGGCGGTGGGAGCGGCCGCCGACCCGGTTCTTCAAGCGAGGTCTGCGTTCGTGGACTGCTTACCCGAGCAGGACGATCGTGTC
>DASUHV010000156.1:0-9394 GCA_036273355.1 Gaiellales bacterium | reverse complement strand
GCGATTTGATCGTCCACACCAACAGCGACGAGGAGTCGTCCGGTTCGGGCTCGATCGCCGGGGTCCGGCACGGTGTGCGGGCCGATGCCGGCATCTGCACCGAGCCCACTCCGGGCGAGATCTGGGTGGCGTGCCGCGGGTCGATGTCGCTGACCGTGAGCGTCGCGGGCCGCGCCGGCCACGCCGAGATTGAGCACCCACACTGGCGCGACGGCGGGGCGGTGAACGCGATCGACAAGGCCTCGATCCTGATGGACGCGATCCGCAAGCTCGATGCCGATTGGCAGGCCCGCCCCGACCGCACGCATTCCTACCTGCCGCCCGCCACGATCATGACCACGGTGATCGAGGGCGGCACCTGGTACGTGATCTACCCGGCCTCGTGCACCTTCACGGTGAACATGCTCTACCTCCCGGCCGACGTGGACGCCGAGGGGTGGGGGACGGAGATGACGCGCCAGGTCGAGGAGCGGCTGCTCGCGGCCGCCGCGACCGACGAGTGGCTGGTCGAGAACCCGCCGACCTTCGACTGGGGGCCCGATCTGCCGCCGTTCGAGGTCGACGAAACGAGCCCGATCGTGCGGACGCTCGGCGGTGCCGCCGCCGACCTCGGCATGCCGCAACACCTCGGCGGCCTGGCGTCGTGGTTCGACGCGGCGTCCTTCACACGCTCCGGGGCGTGCCCGATGGTCGGGTTCGGCGCGGGCACTGCTGGCCGTCCGTTCGAGGGCCACAAGGCGGACGAGTCGGTTGTGATCGACGACCTGGTGCGCTGCGCCCAGACGCTCGCAATCACCGTGATGCGCTGGTGCGGAGTCGCGCCGGCTGACGGGTAAGGTCACAGCCGAATGCCACGACCGCGAACCGATGCCGATCCCGAGGCCCCCAAGGTGCTCGAGAAGGCGCTGCGGGTGCTGGAGGCGTTCGACGACCAGACGCCGGCGTGGTCGGAAGCGCCCCTGCGCCGCCGGCTCTCGATGCCGTCCACGACGCTCAACCGCATCTTGCGCAGCCTCGAGCGCGCGGGCTACCTGGTGCGCTACGAGGATGGCCGCTACCAGCTGGGGGCCGCCGCGGTCCGGCTCGGCAACCGCGCCAGCCGCACCCTGAACCTGGGCACCGCGCTCGAGCCGCACCTCCGCGCCCTGGGCCAAGAGACCGGCGAGCTGGTGATCCTCGGCATTCCGGACGTCCCCGCCGGAGTGGCCCGGTACGTCAAGACGGTGGACTCGCCCAGCCGCCTGCGGGTCACGGCCGAGATCGGCAGCGAGGTGCCGCTCACCGCGGGCGCGACGGCCAAGGCCATCTTCGCGTTCCTGCCCGAGGATCGGATCGAGCAGATGATCGCGCAGGCGTCGCGGGCGATCGCGGCCGGCACCATCACCGACGCCGCGGTGCTGCGCGAGCAGGTGCGTCAGATCCGCGAGCGCGGCTGGGCGTTCAGCTGGCAGGAGACCTACGACGGCGCGTGGGCGGTCGCCGCGCCGTTGCTCGACGCCGACAGGCAGACCGCGTATGCCGCGATCGGCGTGGCGACACCGGTCTCGCGGCACAGCGAGGAGACCGAGCGGGCCGTCCGCGACGCGGTGCTGCGCACGGTCAAGGACGCCTCGCGCACGCTCGGCTGACGGGCCAGGAGGATGAAACCATGACCTCGCCCGAGTTCGACTACGTCGTCGTCGGCGGAGGCACCGCGGGCGCGGTCGTCGCCTCACGGCTGTCCGCAGACGCCGACGTGTCGGTCGCCCTGGTCGAGTGGGGCCCGGCCGACGAGCACGAGCCCCGCGCGCTCGAGCTGCGCCGCCGGGCCGAGATGCTGGAATCGGAGTACGACCTCGACTACCCGTCGGTCGACCAGCCACGCGGCAACTCGCACATCCGCCAGGCCCGCGCCAGGATTCTCGGCGGCTGCTCGTCGCACAACACTATGATCGCCTTCCGGCTGCCTGCCCGCGACCTGGACGAGTGGGTAGCAGCCGGCGCCGACGGGTGGGGTCGGACGAGTTCCTCCGCTACTACGACTGCCTGGCGACGAACATCGTGCCGGTCGCCCCCGAGCACCGCAAACCCTTACCTGGCGGATGTGATCTCGGCGGCCTCCACGGCCCTCGGTATCCCGGTGCGCGAGCCGTGGAACGACGGGCCGTTCTGCGACGGCACGGGCTTCCTCGAGCTCGGCTACTACCCGGAGACGGGCGTCCGCTCGTCGTCGTCGGTCGACTACCTGCACCCCATCGCCGCCGATCGAGCCAACCTCCACATGGAGCTCGAGACGCGGGTGCTGCGGGTGGTCATCGACCCCGGCGGCGACTCCAGCCGGCGCGCGCGGGCGATCGAGGTCGAGCGCCCCGGCGGCGGCCGCGCCGAGATCGCCGCCCGGCGCGAGATCGTGCTCTGCGCCGGCTCGATCGACACGCCGCGCCTGTTGCCGCTGTCAGGCGTGGGGCCGGCCGATGACCTGCGCGCCGCCGGCGTCGAGGTGGTGCACGACCTGCCCGGCGTCGGCCAGAGTCTGATGGACCACCCCGAGGGGCTGGTGCTGTGGGAGGCCACCGAGCCGATCCCCGACATCGGTGCGAGCGACTGGGACGCCATCATCTCGCTGCGGCTGGATCCGGCGGCTCCGGTGCGCGACATGCTGTGCCACATCCCGCTGATGACGCTCTCCGACCAAAGGGAGCGGCTGGGGTTCTCGACCCCCGAGCACAGCCTGTCGCTCACGCCGAATGTGGCCAAGCCGCGCGGCCGCGGCCGGGTGTGGATCGAGTCGCCCGACTCGGCCGCCCGACCGCTGATCGACTACGGCTACTTCACCGACCCGGACGGCCACGACGAGCGCACGCTGCTGGCCGGCATGCGGATGGCGCGCCGGGTGGCGGCTACCGAGCCGATGGCGCGCTGGATCGCCTGCGAGGTGTTCCTCGGCCCCGGCGTGCAGACCGACGAGGAGCTGTCCGGGCTCGCCCGGGCGGCGGATCACACCGTCTACCACGTCTCCGGCACCTGCCGGATCGGCGCCGCCGGCGACCGGCCGCGGTCGTCGAACCGCAGCTGCGCGTGCGCGGTATCGCCGGGCTGCGAGTCGCCGACGCCTGGTTCTTCCCGCTGATCACCACCGTCAACACCGTCGTCACCGTCCTGATGGTGGGCGAGCGGGCCGCCGACCTGATCCGCGCGGAGGGGTGAGCGGTCCGCTTGCACCCCGAGTCGGCGATGTGTAGTGTAGATCAAATTGGGATGGTTTTCCGAAGTTCGGGAAATAGGGACGGAGCGATGATCCGGTGACTCCGCGCCGCTACCTGCTCGTACTGGGCGTGCCCGGGCTGATCTGGGTCGTCCTGTTCGTCACCCTCGCCCTCTACTCGCTGCTCGCGATCGCGCTGGGAGGGCTCGACCCGCTGCTGCTGACGCCGGTGCCGGCGTGGAACCCGCTCGAGTGGAGCACCGCCAACGTGCACGAGGTGGCCCAGGGCCTGCAGCCGTTCTCGGGCAACACGTGGATCGTGTTCCAGCGGACATGCATCTACATCCTGATCGCGCTGGCCGGGTGCATCCTGATCGGCTACCCGGTCGCGTACTTCACGGCGGTGCACGCCGGCCGCTGGCGGGGGACGATCCTGGCGCTGCTCGTGCTGCCGCTGCTGGTGAGCTACATGCTGCGGATGCTCGCCTGGGTCGGCCTCCTGTCCCCGCAGGGCTGGGTGAACGCGGTGCTCGTGCCGCTGCACGTCGTCCCGGCGAACTACGGCTGGCTCGACGGGCGGGCGATCACCGTCGTCTCCGGGCTGATGTACGGCTGGATCCCGTACTTCATCATCCCCGTCTACGCCGCCCTGGCGCGGTTCGACACGCGCTACCTGGAGGCGTCGCGCGACCTCGGCGCGGGCACCGGCTCGACGTTCTTCCACGTGACGCTGCCGATGTCGCGGCAGGGCCTGCTGGCGGGCACGGTGGTGGTGGCGCTGCCGATGTTCGGCGACTTCTTCACCAACGGGCTGCTCTCCGGCGTGAGCTCGACGGGCATGGTCGGCACCCTGATCAACACCTACGCCGAGAGCCAGACCAACCAGGCGGTCGCCGCGGCGCTCGCGGTGTGGCTGACCGTGTTCCTCGCGATCCTGCTGCTGCCCTACCTGCGCAGCTCGGCGAGGGCGGGCCGGGAGGTGGGCCGGTGAGGTCGCGCCTGCGGCACGCGTCCTGGGGCAAGATCGGCTTGGTCGCGATCGTGGTGCTCTACATCCTCTGGTCGCTGGCGCCGGTGGCGATCGCGTTCCTGTTCTCGTTCAACGCCGGCTATTCGCGCAGCACGTGGCAGGGCTTCTCGATGCAGTGGTGGACCGGGCCGAAGTCCGTGTTCAACCTGCCGATCTACACCGACGCGATCCGCCACAGCCTGCTGCTCGCCGTGCTTGCCGTGATCATCACCGTGCCGCTGGGCGTCTCGCTCTCGATCTTCCTCAGCCGCTGGCGCGGCATCACCGCGCGGCCGGCATCGTTCCTGGCGACCGTCCCGCTGGTCGTGCCCGAGCTGGTGCTGGCGCTGGCCCTGTTCTTCCTGGTCACCAAGGTGAACCTGCCCATCGTCACGCTGGGCACGTCGGGCCAGGTGGTCGGGCAGGTCACCTTCATCCTGCCGCTGGTGATCGTGATCACCATCGGCCGGCTCTCCTCGATCCCCACCGGCTACGAGGAGGCTGCCCAGGACCTGGGCGCATCGCCGCCGCAGTCGTTTCGGCTGGTGCTCGTGCCGCTCCTCCAGCCGGCCATCCTGGCCAGCGCGATCGTGGCCTTCGCGGTCTCGATCGACGACTTCGTGATCACGCAGTACATGTCGTCGACCTCGTCCACGCAGTCGGTGCCGATGCTGATCTACACCGCCACCAGGGGCGGGGCCACGCCAGCGCTGAACGCGATGGCCACCATCATGGCGCTGACGACGATCGTGATCGCCGCGGTCGGATTCGCCCTCTACCGGCTGCTCGCGCGGCGCGAGCAGATCACCGACGCGCCGGCGACCGCGCCCGCGCTCGCAGTCTCCCGGGAAGGCGCGCTCTGATGGCCGGCGGCCACATCCAGATCACCGACCTGTCGAGGCTCTACGGCGACGTCCTGGCCGTGGACCACATCGACCTCGACATGGTGCCCGGCGAGTTCTTCTCGATGCTCGGGCCTTCGGGCTGCGGCAAGACCACCACGCTGCGGATGATCGCCGGGTTCGAGGACCCGGACAGCGGCCAGATCCTGCTGGACGGCGTGGACATCCGGCACACGCCGCCCCACAAGCGGCCCGTGAACACGGTGTTCCAGGCCTACATGATCTTCCCGCACCTCGACGTGTACGAGAACGTCGCGTTCGGCCTGCGCCGCCAGCGCGTCGGGAAGGACGAGCTCCGCCGCCGGGTCGGCGCCGCGCTCGAGCTGGTGCAGCTCGAGGCGCTCGCCAAGCGCAAGCCCTCGCAGCTCTCCGGCGGCCAGCAGCAGCGGGTGGCGCTGGCCCGCGCGCTCATCCTCGAGCCGGCCGTGCTGCTGCTCGACGAGCCGCTCGGAGCGCTCGACGCCAAGCTGCGCCACCAGCTCCAGGACGAGCTGAAGACGCTCCAGCAGACCGTCGGGATCACGTTCGTCTACGTGACGCACGACCAGGAGGAGGCGCTCACGATGAGCGACCGCATCGCCGTGATGAGCCACGGCCGGGTCGAGCAGATCGGGACGCCCCGCGAGGTCTACGACGAGCCGACGACCGAGTTCGTCGCCGACTTCCTGGGCATCTCGAACCTGCTCTCCGCCCAAGCGGTCTCCGGCGTCGCCGGAGAGTGCCTGCTGCGGGTGGGCGAGTTCCTGCTCACCGCCCGTGGCGGCGAGACCGCCGCGCGCGGCCAGGTGAGATGCGTGGTGCGGCCCGAGCGGGTCGACCTCGAGCCCGCCGACGCAACCGGCCCGAACCGCGTGCCCGGGACGGTCGAGCGGCTCGTCTACCTGGGAAGCGCGACCCGCGCGATCGTGCGCCTGGCCACCGGCCAGACATTGCAGTCGCTGATCCCGAGCGACGGGCGGCCGGTGGCGTTCGAGCAGGGCAGCGCCGTGCAGCTCGAGCTGCCCGCCGACGCGCTGCGCGTGCTCAAGGGCGGCGGCCGTGCGGAGGACGCCCCAGATGCGGAACAGGTTCTCGGTGACCAACTGGAAGGAGCAGCGGATGCATGACCATGACGAGGGCCTGCGGCTGAGCCCGCTGGCGAAGCGGATGACCCGCCAGGCGATGATGCGCAAGACCGCGGGCGGTGTCGCCGCGCTCGGCGCGTCGAGCTGGCTGCTCGCCGCCTGCGGAGGCTCGAGCAGCGGCGGATCCGGCGGATCCGGAGGGTCGACCTCGAACGACCCGTCGCTCCCGATCGGCACGAAGAACCGGCCGATCACCCTGCCCATGTCGTCGGACAACCCGGCGATCGCCTCGGGCAAATCGCCCGAGCCCGGCCCCTTCACCATCTACGACTGGGACTACTACCTGAGCCCGGCCGTGATCAAGAGCTTCGAGCAGAAGTACAACGTCAAGGCCCAGCTCACCACGTTCGCGTCCATCGACGAGGCGGTCAACAAGATCGCGTCGGGCGCCATCACCCCGGATGTCTGGGTGCCGGACGCCGAGCACATCTACCAGGTGGCGCAGAGCAAGCTGATCCAGCCGATCAACCACAGCTACATCCCCAACCTCGGCAAGGCGATCCCCGCCGCCGGCAACCCGTGGTATGACCGCGGGGCCCGGTACACGTCGCCGAACTTCATCAACACGTTCGGCATCGGGTGGCGCAACGACCTGGTGAACATCAACCCGGCGAACGAGAAGAACTGCTGGGACGTGTTCTGGGAGACCCCTAGCGGCACCCCGATGGGCATGCTGAACGCCGCCCCGTACGACGCGATCAGCATGGCGATGATCCGCAATGGCAGCACCCTCGAGCACGTCAGCGAGGACGACGTGACGACGGCGGCCAACGACCTCTCCAAGCTGTCCAACGTGAAGTGGCAGTACACGAGCTTCCAGCCGCTCGGCACGGGCGTCGAGCACCTGGCGTTCGCCTTCAACGGCGACTTCGCCGTGATCGGCAACTACCTGTCTAAGTCGGTGCCGATCAGCGCCGTGGACTACTACTTCCCCGCGGCCGGGAACGGCGTGATCCTGAACGACTGCTGGACGATCCCCAAGTCGGCCAAGAACCCGGTCCTGGCGCACCTGTGGATGGACCACTTCCTTGAGACCGAGAGCGCCATCGCCAACTTCCGCGATGTCGGCTACCAGACCATGCTGACCGATCTCACCGTGGACAAGCTGGTCGCCGCCAAGGTGGCCGACCCCCACGAGATCGAGATGGCCTTCTCGCCCCCGGCGTTCCAGGAGAACGGCATCCCGGTGCCCTTCTGGAACACCCAGCAGCTGACGTGGATGGAGCGTGAGTTCGCCCAGTTGACCTCGTAGCCGACGCGCCCCACTCAACTGATGTCGAGCAGCAGCACGAACGGTCGCGAGACCGGGTGGACGACCCACGGGCGGAGCCAGAAGCAGGAACGGAGCACACGATGATCAGAACCGGAGACGAATACCGCGAATCGATCCGCGACGGGCGCGAGGTCTGGGTGGATGGCGAGAAGGTCGCCGACGTGACCACCCATCCGTCACTGAAGCCGATCATCGACGCCCGCGCGCGGATCTACGACATGGCGCACGATCCGAAGACGCGCGACGTGATGTCGTACCTCGACACCGAGACCAACGAGCGCTGCCCGGTGGGCGCCAAGCTGCCGCTGACCCGGGAGGACTGGCACGCCAAGCGTATGGCGGTGGACGCGGTGATGGACGACCTGAACGGGATCGTCACCCGCGTCGGCGACGAGACCGTGGGCGAGATGTGGTCACTGTTCGACGGCCAGGACGTGCTGAACGAGATCAACCCGGCGTTCTCGCAGCACATCCGCGACCACATTCGCCACGCCGCGCTCGCCGACCCCTTCCACGTGTCGGCCAATACCGACGCCAAGGGTGACCGCTCCAGGCGGCCGCAGGATCAAGATCCGGACGTGCTGCTGCACGCCGTGCGCGAGACCGGCGACGGCATCGTGGTGCGCGGAGCCAAGTTCGAGACGGCCGCCGCATACGCCAACCAGGCGTTCATCAAGCCGACCATCGGCGACTGGGGCGATGCCGAGCTCTCCGACTACGCGGTCGGGTTCGTGGCGCAGATGAACGCCCCGGGGATCAAGCACATCTGCCGCTCGTCGTTCGCCGGCCGCGGGCCGGACGCCGACTATCCGATGTCGAACCGGTTCGACGAGATCGACACCATGATCGTCTTCGACGACGTGGAGATCCCCTGGGAGAACGTCTTCTTCTACCGGCACACAAAGGCGGCGGCGTTCATCCGCGCGACACTGCACCGCTACTCGATGTTCCCCTTCGTCCAGCGGCACCTGCGGTTCGCCGACCTGATGATCGGCGTCGCGTACACCAACGCGGTGCAGACGGGCGTGAAGATGCACCAGGGCGTGCGCGAGCGGCTGGCCGAGCTGGTCTGCTACCGCGAGGGGATCAACGCCCACCTGACGGCCGCGATCGACATGGCGGAGACCAGCCCGGGCGGCCTGATGATGCCGAACCAGGCGCTCCTCTACACGGGCCGGGTGCTGGCGTGCTCGCAGCTTCCGCAGATCATGCACGCCGCGCGTGACCTGCTCGGCGGCCAACTGTGCGTGACGCCCAACGCGGCGGCCTTCGCCGATCCCGACGAGGCCGTGTGGCTGGACAAGTACCTGGCCATCGGCGATGTCGGCGCCGAGGATCGCCGGCGGCTGTTCGCGTTCGCCCGCGACCTGCTCAACTCCGACTACGCCGGACACCGGCTGACGTTCCAGCTGTTCGCCCAGTCGCCGCGGTTCTCACACCTGCTGGCCGTCTACAACAACTACGACTTCGCGGGGCCCGCCGACCTCGTCAAGCGGTACGCGGGCCTCGAGAGCGAGCTGCCCGAGCGCGAGGATCGGCTCATCTCCGCCACGCCGGCGGTCGACGCACCGAGCCAGGCCGGCAAATGAGCGACCTGAACGTGGTGAACGCCGCCGAGGTGGCGGTGGTGGCCGACCGTGGCGTGTCCCGGCGCGGGCGCGACCAGCGCGAGCTCGATCTGATCGCCGACGGAGCGGTGGCGATCCGGGGCGGCCGCATCGAGGCGGTCGGCCGCACCCGCGATGTGCTGAAGGACTGGGGAGAGGATGGCGTCACGACGCTCGACGCGTCGGGCAAGACCGTGCTGCCCGGGCTGATCGAATGCCACTCGCATCCGCTCTTCTCGGGCAAGCGCCACGCCGAGTACCAGCTGCGGCTGGACGGGGCGTCCCTCGGCGAGAT
>DASUHV010000155.1:0-3736 GCA_036273355.1 Gaiellales bacterium | reverse complement strand
GTGGGGCGGCTGGCGGCCGACCCGCTGCAGCGCGGGCTGGTGATCGAGGACGACCGGCTGGTGGGGCTGGTGTCGGTGTCAGACGTGGCCCGCGCGTTCGAGCGGCGCGCACGCGGCATGTGATCGGCAGATCGGTATGATCAGCGCATGGACGCCGCCAACCTCACCCAGATCGCCCTGTTCGAGGGACTCTCGGACGCGCAGCTGAAGCAGATCAGCGGCTGGGCGGACGAGATCGATGTCGACACCGGGTATCACCTGATCCGCCGCGACGGGTTCGGCTACGAGTTCTTCGCCATCATCGACGGAACGGCCGAGGTGATGGACGGCGAGCGGCATCTGGCCGACCTGTCGGCGGGCGACTTCTTCGGCGAGATGGCGCTGCTGGACGAGGAGCGCCGCAGCGCATCCGTGCGCGCGACGTCGCCGATGCGGCTGATGGTGATGACGCGGCAGGAGTTCCACTCGATGATCGCGGCGGTGCCGGCGCTCGACGAGCGGATCCGCGCGAAGGTCGCCGAGCGGCTCGACAACAGCGCGCGTTAACGCACGATCTTAAGCGGTCTGCTGTGGCTCTTCGCCGCGTTCGCTGCGAGTGGCCGATGCGAACGCGGCGCTGATCTGCTCGACCAGGTCGGCCGTGAAGCGCCCCTGGCCGAGTGCGCGGTCGATCAGTTCCAGCGCCCGGGCATCGTCCCGGGTGATTGTGTCGGACATGGTCTTGGGAGCCTTTGCTGTCGGGGTCAAACGACGGGAGCTAGTCCGCACGATGCCACCGCGGCGACCGAAGTGCCACCCTCGAAGGGGGATGCCGTGATCGCCCATCTGGTTATCGCACCCTCACCGGCCGCGCGCGGCTAGCGTGACCCCTATGGCGATCGTCTTGGGGCTTCGCTTCGTGTGCGAGATGGCGGCACTCGCCGCCGTGGCCTACTGGGGACAGCAGGCGGCCGGCGGTGTGGCCGGGATCGTGCTGGCCGTGATCGCGGTCGCCGTGGTGGCGGTCGTCTGGGGAGTGTTCCTCGCGCCCAGGCGGCGGCTGGAGGTCGGCCTGCCGGCACGCCTTGTGATCGAGCTGGCGGTCTGGGTCGCCGCCGCCTCAGCGCTGTGGTCGGCCGGCCAGCCCACCCTGGCCGTGGTGCTGTTCGTCGTCGCCGTCGTGACGGGGGCGATCAACGCGCGCACCGCGCCTACGACAGCACCCGGGTGAGCACGATGCCCGGCCCATCGTCCTGGACGGCGACGCCGTGCCGCTGCCAGCCGCAGCGTTCGTAGAACGCGGCCGCGTGCTCGGTGAATACCCACAGCCGCGGCACGCGCTGGGCGGCGGCGAACTGCTCGAGGGCCGCCAGCAGGCGGCTGCCGACTCCGGCGCCGCGGTACTCCGGCAGCACCACCATCCCGCACACCCACGGCGAGCGGTCGCGCATGTCGTCGAGCTCGAACTCGTGCAGCTGCACGACGCCGACGGCGCGATCGCCGTCCAGCGCCACGAACGCGGCCGACGTGGGCGAGTGCAGCCGGCTGTCGCGCTCCGCCTCGCGCAGCCACCGCGCGTGCTCATGCTCGGGCTGGAGCCCGCCCCACTCCCGCCACGCGATCTCGACCACATCCGGCACCAGCTCAGGATGCTCGGCCAGCGTGGCGATGGTGATCATCTCGCTCACTCGCCCGGGCGGACGACGCCGTGGTCGTACGCGAACACGACCGCCTGCACGCGGTCGCGCAGGCCCAGCTTGGCCAGCACGCGTGCGACATGCGACTTGACCGTCGAGGGCTCGACCACGAGCGTCCTGGCGATCTCCGCGTTGGTCAGGCCACGGGCGAGCAGGCGCAACACCTCTCGCTCGCGCGCGGTGAGCTCGTCGAGCTCCGGCGCTTCGACCGGTGCCGGTGAGTGCTGCTCGATCAGCCGGCGGGTGCTGGCGGGGGCAAGCAGCGCGTCGCTCTCGTAGACCGTGTGCACGGCGGCGATCAGCTGTGGCGGTGGCACCGTCTTGAGCAGGAAGCCGGACGCCCCCGCGCGGAAGGCATCAATCACGTACTCGTCGAGATCGAAGGTGGTCAGCATCAGCACCCGCACCGCGGGTAGCGCCTCGAGGATCGCCCGGGTGGCGGAGATCCCGTCCAGGCGCGGCATGCGGATGTCCATCAGGACGACGTCCGGACGGGTGCGAATCGCCTCGGCTACCGCCTGATCCCCGTCCTCTGCCTCGGCGACGACCCGCAGGTCGCCCTCGGTGTTCAGGATCAGCCGGAACCCTCCACGGACGAGCGCCTGGTCGTCGGCCAGGAGCAGGTCGATCACGCGGCTGGACCGGCGATCGGGAGGCGGGCGAACACGGCGAACCCGCCGTCCCGGCGCGCCCCGGCCCGGAACTCGCCGCCCAGCATCGCGACCCGCTCGCGCATGCCGATCAGGCCGTTGCCTCCACCGGCGGTGGGCTCCCGTGGACGCCCGTCGTCGCAGACCTCGACCTGCACCGCATCATTCGCGTAGCGCACGGTCACCTCGACGGTCGCCGACTCGGCGTGCTTGAGCACGTTGGTGAGCGCCTCCTGGACGATCCGGTACGCGGACAGGTCGACGCCCGGGGAGAGCGGCGACCGCTCGCCCTCCACCCGCAGATCGACGTGCAGACCGGCGCTGCGCACGTTGCTCACCAGCTGGTCGAGGTCGCCCAGCCCGGGCTGCGGCGAGAGGCCCTCTCCCGCGTCGCTACGGACGACGCCCAGCAGCAGGCGCATCTCGTCGACGGTCTCGCGGCCGGTGCCCGCGATGGCAGCCAGCGCACGCCGCACGTCGGGCTGGTCGCCCTCGAGCACGCGGTCGGCCGCGCCGGCCTGAACCACCATCATCGACACGTTGTGGGCCACGACGTCGTGCAGCTCGCGCGCGATCCGGCCCCGTTCCACCGCGACCGCGGCCTGCGCCTGCAGGTCGCGCTGCTGGGCCAGCTCCGCCGTCAGCTGCTCCAGCTCGGCCGTGCGCAGACGGCGGCCACGGATGATCGCACCCACGGCCCAGGCGCCGGTCAGCCAGGCGATCGGCGCGAGCGCGTTGCCCGTCGCCATGCCGTTGCCGGCGGCGGCGACCATGAACGGGAGCCCGACTCCGAACATCAGCCCGACTCCCAGCCACCTGCGCCTGCCGGAGGTATGCGCGCCGATCGAGTAGGACGCCAGCACCGAGCCGATGAACACCTCGAAGGGCGCCTGGTGCGGCGCCGCCACCGCCACCAGCAGGCCGCCCGCTGCGGTGATCGCCACCACCGTCGCGATCGGGTAGCGCACCCGCCACGCCAGCGGGAGCGTGCATCCCAGGGCAAGACACACCTGCAGCGGCCCGCGACCGCCCCAGGAGGCGGCGTCGGACGAGAGTGCGAGGTCGACCAGGGCGAGCAGGGCCAGGCCTATAGCGAGCCCGGTGTCCGCGCCGCGGCGGACGCGGGCAGAGCCCAGCGTGTCGCGGATCGACTGCTCCATCACCTCAGCGTACAAGCGCCGCGGCGCCGTTGCATCCGCCTGCCGGCGGAACCCGAGATCCGCCGCGCGGCGGGGACCGGTTCCGCCCGCGTGCCGATGACGTGCCGGCTGCCCGTCGGTACCGTCGAGAGCATGCACCTACACTCGAACAAGGAGACGGATATGAACACGCACCAGCCGGCCAAGCGCCTGTCCGCCGCGGCGGCGCTCCCCCTGGCGATCATCATCGAGGCCGGGGCGATTGCGGTCA
>DASUHV010000154.1:0-7114 GCA_036273355.1 Gaiellales bacterium | reverse complement strand
CCAGCGCCGCGCGCATCACCGCCGCGGCCCGCAGCGAGATCTGCTGAGCGGTGACTGCGGTCACCATCGCCTCGAACGGATCGGCCAGCAGCGGCGGCCGGAAGCCTGGTGCGCGGGCCGCGAGCGCCGGAAACGCCCGCGCGAACGCGTCGATGTCGAAGGCCGCCCCGAGCAGGTGCGCCACCTCGTCACGGTCGCGGTCGGTGTATGCGCCGTAGGCCGTGAGCCCGTCGGCCTCGATGCGAACCGGCAGGCCCGATCCCAGCACGCGATGCAGGCCGCTGCCCTGCCAGCGGCTGGCCAGATCGTCGCCGAACGTCCGGAACCGGAAGGTCGAGCGCTCGAAGTCGTACGGTGCCGGGACCGGCAGCGGCAGCTTCATGCGGCGATTATCCCGTCTGGCTCTGTACGCTTATGGTCGATGGGGAGTTTGCCGATGCGGGCACGTTCGCTGATGATGGCCTGTCGTGTCGTGGCCGTGTGCGGCGCCGCGATCGCGTTCCTGGGCGCGGTGGACGATGCGGGCGCAACGGCGCCGGCCTACGTCACGCCGGTGATGGCCCACACGGCGTGGACGGCAACGGAGAACTGCAAGCCGGTTGCCGGCGTGTCCACGCTTCCGGCCGTTCTCGCCGCGCATGCAAGCCGGGGATTGTCCTTGACCGGCACGATCGTGACGTCGTGGATCGCAGCGACCGCGCGGACCTGCATCGAGCCGATGCCGCTGTCGCCGTTTCCCAAGCCGATCGAGATGCCCAGCTGGGCTGACCTCAAGGCCTACCGCGCGAAGTACCCCGCCTTCGACCTGGCCTCGGCAAGCCGCGACTACGCCGAGATGACAAGCCTGACAACGGCACAGCAGAAAGCTGAGGCCTGCGACTCCAGGGACGCGCTCGTCGCGCACGGCGTGAAGGCCCCCATTCCGCTCTTCGCGTATCCCAATAACAAGTACACCACGGCGATGAACACGATGGTCCGAACGCAGTGCGGCTACCGCCTCGGTCGACGCTACTCCGGGGCGGCTAACACGACCACGACCGTGCGATCGGGCTTCCTCAACACCTACAGCATCAACGGCGGCCGCTGCACCGACACCCGACTGGCGTGCTCGAAGCTGGCGACGAGGTTTGCGTACACGCCCAGGTCGACGCTGTACAGGTACGTCCATCCCGCGGCGGGCGGCTGGGTCGTCCCCCAGTTCTACCGCCTCGTGAACGGATCGAAGACCAGCGGCCGGCTGCGGTGGAACTGCCTCGGGGCGATCAGCAGCCACTACACGTTCGACACGGGAGGCGACAGCACCGAGCTCTACTGCGCGAACGACTACTACGGCGCCTTCGCGAACGAGCCCAGCTACGTCAAGACGGGCCTCACCGTCCGGCAGGTCGAGACGTTGTGGGCCGTGCCCTAGGACGATTGTCCCATGGCCCGGATCGCCATCATCGGGGGCGGCTCCGCCTACATGCCGGGGCTCGCGTTCAGCTTCGCCCGCGAGGCGCAGCGGTTCGCGGGCTCGACGCTGGTGCTGCACGACATCGACCCGGACGCGCTCGACGTGCAGAGCCGCCTGACCGGCTCGATCCTGCGCGCGCACGCCGCAGCACCGCTCGAGGTGACGTCCACCGGAGACCTCCAGCGGGCCCTGGACGGCGCCGACTTCGTGCTCACCAGCTTCCGGCCGGGCGGGCTCGAGGCGCGCCATCGCGACGAATCGATCCCGCCCGACTACGGCGTGATCGGCCAGGAGACGACCGGCCCCGGCGGCCTGGCCATGGCCATGCGTTCGATCCCTGCCGTGCTCGAGATCGCGGCCGGCATGCGCCGCGGCGCCGCGGACGGCGCGCTGCTCCTGAACTACACGAACCCGGTGCAGCTCGTGACCGACGCCCTCGTCCGCCATGGCGGGGTGAACGCGATCGGGCTGTGCGACCAGCACGGCGGCGAGATCGCCTTCCTGGCAGGCCTGCTCGGCGCCGATCCGCACGACCTGGAGACCGACATCTGGGGTACGAACCACCTCACCTGGACGCGCGCCGTCCGCGTGCGCGGCGAGGACGTGACCGGGCTCGTGTTCGAGCTGCTGGAGGCGCTCGACCCGGCCGACGTCGACAGCGACTACTGGGTGCCGGTGGTGCGGCTGTTCCCGCTGTACGGCCTGATCCCGAGCCGCTATCTGGGCTACTACGCGATGCACGACGAGATGCTGGAGCGGTACCGCCGCAGCGGCCGCACCCGCGCGCAGGAGATCATGGCCGAGCTGCCGCCGATCATGGCCAGCTACCGCGAGCAGGCCGACAGCGACGATCCGCGCCCGCTGGGCGGCCGCTTCAGCGCCGAGCACGGCGACTTCGCGGTGGGGGTGATGGCGGCCGTGCTGTCCGGCGAGCCGCGCCGGTTCGTGTTGAACGTGCCCAACCGGGGAGCCATCGACGGCCTGCCGGACGACGCGATCGTGGAGGTGCCGTGCACCCTCCGCGGCCTCGACATCGAGCGCCACCGGATGGGGCCGATGCCCGAGCAGGTCGCGGGCCTGGTGCTGCAGCTGACCGCGCACGCCCGGCTGGCCTCCGAGGCGGCCGTCACGGGCGACCGGCGGCTGGCGCTGCGGGCGATGATGGCGCACCCGCTGGTGAACGACATCACGGCCGCGGAGGAGATGCTTGACCGGCTGATCCCGGACCCAGCACCAGCGTGAGCACCTCGAGCGGCGCGCCGGCCAGCGCGGCGTCGAGCGACGTCTGGTCGGGGTACGCGCCGTCCAGCAGCCGCGCCTCGACCCCGAGCTCCAGCGCCGCTTTGGTGAACGGCCACGGCCGAAGCGCCGCCTGGGTGCGCGCATCGTCGCTCCAGCGCAGGTCGAGATCGGCCGGCTCGTCGTCGGTCGGGACGGCGGTGAACGCCGCCTGCTGGTCGGCTCCGGTGCAGAGGAACAGCGACAGCCAGTCCCAGCAGCGCAGCAGCGCCGCGTTGCGGGCGACGTCTGCCGCGTTGGCCCCAAGCGACTCGCGCAGCCGCTCCTGGAAGGCGTACTCGGCGGCGAGGTAGCCGCGCACCGGCTCGGCCGCCCGCTCCTGCTCCGAGACGTACCGCTCGTAGAGGCCGGTGCCGTGCATGGACACCAGCAGCGCCGCGTAGCCGCTCTGGGCGACCATCAGCCGTGCCGCCCCGCTCCACAGCTCGACGTGCATCGCGCGGGGCATCGAGGTGAAGGAGTAGGGGAGGCCCGAGCGCGGGTCGAGCACCGGTGCCGCGTCCCAGGCGGCCATCCCGATGTCGTGCTGGAGCGCCGCCAGGCGCACGGCATCGAGCGGCGCGAACCGCCAGCGCCAGGCTTCGGCCAGGCGGCCCGAGAGCCACGCGTGCGCCGGCTGTCCGATCGCCAGCGTGCCGCGGGGATCGGCACGCAGGATCACGCCTCACCCGGCAGCAGCGAGAACACGACGTGGTCGCGGGCGACGCCGCGCGCCAGCATGCCGGATCGCATCACGCCCTCGCGAGTGAAGCCGGCCCGCTCCGCCACCGCCTGCGAGGCGGTGTTGTCGACATCGGCCATCAGGTGCAGGCGGCCGATCGGCCATTCCCGCAGCGTCCATCGGGACAGGAGCACCAGCGCCCGGGTCGCGGCGCCGCGGCCGCGCGCCTCCGGGGCCAGCCAGTAGCCGATCTCGGCCATGCCCGCGTCCCACGGCTTCACGCCGACGCCCACCGCTCCCAGCAGCGCGCCGGTGGCTTGGTCGGTGACGGCCAGGTTCAGCTCGCCCGCCGCCACGGTGCGGGCCACAAACGCGCGGGCGTCCTCGGCCGTGTAGGGGATCGGGATCACGGGGATGAAGCGCCGCACGTCCGGGTCGTTGCAGCAGCGCACCAACTCGTCGACGTCGCCGTCTGTCCAGGGCCGCAGTGCCACCGCCTCGTCTGCCAGCGGCGGGTCGGGAGCTGCGTTCACGGTCGCTCACCTGGCAGCAGCGAGAACATGACGGCGTCGCGCCGCTCGCCGCGCAGGTCGTACCAGTTGCGGAGCGTGCCCTCCCGTGCGAATCCGGCCCGCTCGGCCGCCCGCATCGAGGCCGGGTTATCGACGTCGGTGAACAGCTGAAGGCGGATCAGGGGCAGCGTCGCCAGCGCCCAGCGGGACAGCAGCACGAGCGCTTTGGAGGCCAGACCGCGGCCGCGCGCCTCCGGTGCCACCCAGTAGCCGGTCTGGGCGATGCCCGGGGCAATCGCCCGCAGGCCGATCGAGCCGCGCAGGGCGGCATCCGCGGCGTCGCCGATCACGAGCGTGACGGAGCCGTCGTCGAGCCGCTGCTGGGCCGCGCCGATGAACGCGATCGCGTCGTCCTCGGTGTAGGGGATCGGCAGCGGCGGGATGAACCTGCGGATCTGCTCCTCGTTGCAGCAGCGCACGGCCTCGGGCACGTCCTGCATCGACCATGGCCGCAGCGCGATCGCGCCGTCCGTGAGCTGGGGATCCGGGTAGGCCATCGGCATCCGCCAAGCCTAGCCCCGGCGTTCAGCGCGCCCGCGCGAACCGTTCCACCGCGTGCAGCAGCTCCTGGGTCTTGGCCTCCGCAGCCTGCGGGTCACCGGAGCGCATCGCGTCGCTGACGCAGTGGTTGACGTGGCCGTCCAGCACCCGCAGCCCGACCTTCTCGAGCGCCGTCGACACGGCGCTGATCTGGTCGAGGATGTCGATGCAGTAGCGCTCCTCCTCGACCATCCGCTCGATCCCGCGCACCTGGCCCTCGATCCGGTGCAGCCGCTTTTTGATCGCGTCCTTCTCCCCGCTGTATCCCTGCATCAGACCGGCTCCTCTCGGCGGCTGCGGAAGCTCCGCAGCCGCAGGCTGTTGGTGACGACGAACAGGCTCGAGCAGGCCATGGCAGCCGCGGCGAGCATCGGGTTCAGCAGGCCGGCGAAGGCCAGCGGTATCAGAACCACGTTGTAGGCGAACGCCCAGAACAGGTTGCCCTTGATCACGGCCAGGGTGCGCCGCGCCAGCCGGATCGCGTCGCCGGCCGCACGCAGGTCGCCTGACACCAGCGTCAGGTCGCCGGCTTCGACGGCCACGTCGGTGCCGGTGCCCATGGCCAGGCCCAGGTCGGACTGGGCAAGCGCGGGCGCGTCGTTGACGCCGTCTCCGACCATGGCGACGACCGCCCCCGTGTCCTGCAGGCGCCGCACCTCGGCGGCCTTGTCCTCGGGCAGCACACCGGCCTGGTAGCGGTCGATGCCGACGCTGCGGGCGACCGCCGCGACCGCCCGGTCGTTGTCGCCGCTGAGCAGGAACGGCTCCAACCCCAGCCGGCGCAGCTCGGTGATCGCCTCGGCGGCTTCGGGCTTGACCGCGTCGGTCAGACGGATCCGGCCGATCGGAACGCCGTCGCACGTCACGCCGGCAACGGTGCCATCCTCGCCCGCGGCGTCCGCGTCGTTGCTCCCGCGTCCGACCACGATGGTGTGGCCGTCGACCTTCGCCTCGGCGCCGCGCCCGGGCAGCGTGCGCGCCTCGACGGCGGCCGGCAGCGGGCCTGCGGCACGGGCATGGTCGGCGATGGCCCGCGACGCCGGGTGGTCGCTCGCGGCGGCGGCTGCACCGGCCAGCTGCAGCAACCGCGCGGCGGGGACGTCGCCGGTTGGGGTCACCTCGGCCACGCGCATGTGCCCGGTCGTGACGGTGCCGGTCTTGTCGAGCACGATCATGGTCACGCGCCGCGTCTGCTCCAGCACCTCGGGGCCCTTGATCAGCACGCCCAGCTGGGCGCCACGGCCGGTGCCGACCAGCAGCGCGGTGGGCGTGGCAAGGCCCAGCGCGCACGGGCAGGCCACCACCAGCACGGCCACCGCGGCGCCGAAAGCCTCCGCGGCGCCGGCGCCGTCCAGCAGCCAGAAGGCCTGGGCGCCCACCGACAGCGCGATCACGATCGGGACGAACACGGCGGAAACGCGGTCGGCCAGGCGCTGGGCGTCCGCCTTGCCGCTCTGGGCTGCGGTGACCATGCGGCCGATGCGGGCGACGGCCGTGTCCGCGCCGACCGCGGTTGCCCGGACGACCAGCCGCCCCTCACCGTTCACCGTGGCGCCGGTGACGCTGTCGCCGGGGGCCACGTCGACGGGCACGCTCTCACCGGTCAGGAGCGAGCGATCGACCGCTGAGAGGCCATCCAGCACCAGCCCGTCCGTGGCGATGCGCTCACCCGGCCGCACCACGAAGGTATCGCCCACGACCAGCTGTGCGGTGGGCACGCGCCGTTCGCGGCCGTCCGCGAGCAGCGTTGCCTCCGGCGCGCCCAGCTCCAGCAGCGCGCGCAGCGCAGCTCCGGCCTGGCGCTTTGCCCGAGCCTCGAAGAACCGGCCTGCCAGCACCAGGGTCGTGACGACCGCCGCCACCTCCAGGTACAGGTCCTCTCCGGGAGAGCCGCCGGTCTGCAGCGACCAGTCGATCGACATGCGGTAGTGCAGCCCGCCCGCGTCCAGGAACAGGATCGCGACCGCCGACCACGCCCATGCGGCCAGGGTGCCGATCGAGATCAGCGTGTCCATCGTGGCGGCGCCGTGGCGCAGGGCGCTCAGCGCCGCGCGGTGGAATTCGGCGCCTCCCCAGAACACGACCACGGTGGCCAGCGCGAACGAGAACCACTGCCAGCCGTCGAACTGCAGCGAGGGCACCATCGCCAGCAGCAGCACCGGCAGGGACAGCAACGCCGACACGGCCAGCCGGACGTCCACGCGCCGCTCGGTCGCGGGTGGTGGGGGCACGGTGTCCGCGCCGGGCAGCCGCGCCCGGTAGCCGGTCTCCTCGATGGTGCGCAGGATCAGCCGCGGTTCGGCGCGGCCGGGGTCGAAATCGACAGCGGCGCGCTCGGTGGCGAAGTTGACGGTGGCGTGGACGCCGTCGAGGCCGTTCAGCCGGCGCTCGATGCGGCCCGCGCAGGACGCGCAGCTCATGCCCTCGACGGGCAGTTCGAGGCGCTCGCGCGTGTGTCCCATGCACGCAGCCTAGCATACCCCCAAGGGGTATCTAGATGATTGATCGATATCTCTCGCGAGCCTGGCCGCGGCGTGAGGTTGGTCGTCGGACGGGGGCGTGGGTGGCTACGGCTGCGAACCGTCGTCT
>DASUHV010000153.1:0-2011 GCA_036273355.1 Gaiellales bacterium | reverse complement strand
CCTGGACGAACTCGCCCACCTTGACCGGGGGTGGGTATGCGCTCGGGCGCCGTGCTGCCATGCCGGCGATGCTACCCGAGCCCGCTCGGCGGATGCGCGGCTACCGCCGCCGCGGCCGCGCCACAAGCTCGCCGCCGCAGTTCGGGCACGTGTGCTGCATCTGCTCGGCGCAGTCCGGGCAGAACGTGCACTCGAAGCTGCAGATCCGCGCGTCGTCGCCGTGCCCCAGCGGCGTGTCGCACCGCTCGCAGACGGCTCGCATCTCAAGCGCCATGCGGAGAGGATACGCTCCAGCGCCATGCAGCCGATCGACCTCCGCTCCGACACCGTCACCCGTCCCACCCCCGCCATGCGCGAGGCGATGGCCACTGCCGATGTCGGCGACGACGTCTGGGGCGATGACCCCACCGTGATCGAGCTCGAGCGCGAGGTGGCGGCCATGCTCGGCAAGGAGGCGGCCCTCTACGTCCCCTCCGGCACCATGGGCAACCAGATCGCGATCCGCTGCCAGACCAGGCCCGGCGACGAGATCCTGGTGCACGAGCTGGCCCACGTGATCGTCCACGAGGCCGGCGGCGTCGCGGTGTTGTCGAGCGTGCAGACGCGCATGATCGCCGGCGAGCGCGGCCTGCCCGGCCCGGATCAGCTGGAGCCGTGGCTGCGCGACCCGGCCGACGAGCACCACGCCCGCCAGCACCTGATCTGCATCGAGAACACCATCGGCGAGCAGGGCGGCCTGATCTTCCCGCAGGATCGGATCGACGCCATCGCCGCCTTCGCCCACGAGCGCGGCATGCGCCTGCACATGGACGGCGCCCGGCTCTGGAACGCCGCCATCGCCTCCGGCAGCGACCCCGCCCGGATCGTGCGCGACGTCGACTCCGTCTCGGTCTGCTTCTCGAAGGGCCTGGGTGCGCCCGTCGGGTCGGCCGTCGTCGGCGACGCCGACCTGATCGAGATCGCCCGCCGCAACCGCAAGCTGCTGGGCGGGGGCATGCGGCAGGCCGGCATCATCGCCGCCGGCGCCCTGCACGCGGTCCGCCACCACGTCGACCGCCTGGCCGACGACCACACGAACGCCCGCGCCCTGGCCGAGGGTCTGGCCGGCTCGCGTCGCCTGCAGGTCGATCCCGAGAGCATCGAGACCAACATCGTGTTCGGCGCCGTCCCGGCCGGCGAGAACGCCGCGGCGCTGGTCGCCGAGATGGCGGACGCCGGCGTGCTGTGCGCCGATCTCAGCCCCCGCACCGTGCGTTTCGTGACCCATCTGGACGCCGGCGAGGAGGCCGTTTCGGCCGCCGTTGAGCGCTTGCAGCCGCTGCTACAGTGAACGTATGAAGACTGAGATCCATCCCGAATATGTGGTCGCCCGGGTGCACTGCTCGTGCGGCAACGAGTTTCTGACGCGTTCGACCAAGCCCGAGCTGTCGGTCGAGATCTGCTCCGAGTGCCATCCGTTCTACACCGGCAAGCAGAAGCTGGTTGACACGGGCGGTCGCGTGGAGCGCTTCCGCCGCCGCCAGGCTCGCTCCTCCTCCTAGCACGTAACGCCGGCGCTCATTGCGCGCCTGCGTCGTGCCGACAATGATTGCGAAGATGAGCGCGAATGTCGGTGGTCAGGCGGTTCTCGAAGGCGTGATGATGCGCACCCCGTCGTCGTGGTCCGTCGCGGTGCGGCGGCCGGACGGCGGTGTGTCGTGTGTCAGCAACCCGGTCACCAGCCCCGCCTCGCGCCGCCGCTGGCTGCGGCTACCCGTGATCCGCGGCGTCGTGGCATTGGGCGAGTCGCTGGCGATCGGCTTCCGGGCGCTCGCCATCTCTGCCAGCGTCGCGTCCATCGAGGAGGGCGACGACGGCGTGCCCACGGGCGAGATCACCCGCGGCCAGATGATCTTCGCCTTCGCGGTCGCGATCGGCTTCACCGTGATCGTGTTCAAGGTCTCGCCGGCGATCCTGACCGACCTGCTGCCGATCCACAACACGATCCTGTTCGTGCTGGTCGAGGGCGTGA
>DASUHV010000152.1:0-9685 GCA_036273355.1 Gaiellales bacterium | reverse complement strand
GATCGCCGTCCCGCACCTCGGCCGGCAGCCCCTGCCAGTCCGGCGCCACCACGTTGGTGTAGGTGCGGCCCAGGCAGGTCGCGGCGGCCAGGGTGGGTGGAACCCGCAGCCTGATCAGAAGCGGCGTGGCCGGGCGTGTCACGCCGGCGCACCTGGAGGGTGGTGGGGTGGTCGGCGCGCTGCTGCCGCCGCCGCAGCCCGCGGCGATCACGCTTGCGAGCGCGGCCGCCGCGCTCAGTGCTCGGCGCATGCCTCGCAGCGGGTCACCGGCGCGCCGATCACGCCACCGTCGGGCGGGGTGATCACCGACACCGGCTCGATCACCAGCGAGCCGCCGCAGCGCGGGCAGAAACCGCCGCTGGGCGGGTGGTGATGCAGCGTGAAGGCGATGTCGGCCGAGAGGATGCCGCCGTCGGCGCTGAGCACGCCTCGCTCCTCCCCCACCCGGCCGAACCGCACCTGCACATCGCCCATGCGCGGCTCGCCGTGGATGTGCACGGTGCCGGTGGCGACGCCCATCGCGTTGTCCAGCTGGTCGCAGCTGACGGCGGGCAGGAACAGCTCGGCGACGACCGCCTCGCGCAGCTCGCCCGCCTCCAGCCACAGGTAGCTGCCCTGCTCCTCTCCACGGTGGGCGGGCAGCGCGTAGAGGGCGCCCGAGAGGCGCAGCCAGTCGCTCACTTCGCGTCCAGCCAGGTTGCGCCGGTGCCGATGTCGACCTCCAGCGGCGGGTCGAGCGGGTAGGCGCTCACCATCTCCTCGTGCACGAGCGGGCGCAGGTCGGGGAGCTCCGACTCGACGGCCTCGAACACGAGCTCGTCGTGCACCTGCAGCACCAGCATCGAGCCCATCTCGTTCTCGCGCATGCGCCGGTGGCATCCGATCATGGCCACCTTGATGATGTCGGCGGCGCTGCCCTGCATGACCGTGTTCACGGCCAGGCGCTCGCCCAGGCTGCGCGTCTGGTAGTTGGACGCGCGCAGCTCCGGGATCGGCCGGCGGCGCCCGAACAGCGTGGTGACGTAGCCCTCCTCCTTGGCGCGTTCGATCACGCCGCGCATGAACTCGTTGACCAGCGGGAAGCGGGCCAGGTAGGCGTCGATGTAGGCCTGCGCCTCCTCGCGCGGGATCGACAGCTGCTCGGACAGGCCGAAGGAGCTGATCCCGTAGATGATGCCGAAGTTGACGGCCTTGGCGCGGTTGCGCTCGGTCGACGTCAGCTCGTCGGCGGGCTTGCCCAGCACCTCGGCGGCGGTGGCGCGGTGGATGTCCTCGCCGCGCTCGAAGGTCTCGCGCAGGGCCGGCTCGCCGGACAGGTGCGCGAGGATGCGCAGCTCGACCTGCGAGTAGTCGGCCGACAGCATGCAGGAGCCGGGCGAGGCAACGAAGGCGCCGCGGATCTCGCGCCCGAGCGGGGTGCGGATCGGGATGTTCTGGAGGTTGGGGCGGATCGAGCTGAGCCGGCCGGTGGCGGCCGTGGTCTGGCTGAAGGTGGTGTGCAGGCGGCCGTCCTCGCCGATCAGGCCCGGCAGCGGCTCCAGATAGGTGTTCAGGAGCTTGGACTGCTCGCGCCAGGCCTCGACCACGTCGATCAGGGGGTGCATCGGGCGCAGCTTGGCCAGCACGCGCGCGTCGGTCGAGTAGCCGGTCTTGCCCTTGCGGTCGGTGGGCAGGCCGAGGCGGTCGAACAGCACCTCGCCCAGCTGCTTGGGCGAGCCGATCGTGAAGGGGCCGCCGGCCAGCTCGTAGGCCTCCTGCTCCAGCTCGTCGACCTGGTCGCGCAGCTTGGCGGCGATCTCGGCCATCCGGTAGGCGTCCATCTGCACGCCGCAGCGCTCCATCTCGGCCAGCACGGGAACCAGCGGCAGCTCGATGTCGGTGTAGAGCGCGGTCATCTGGCGCTGCTCGATGCGCTCGGCCAGGCCCGGGTGGATGGCGATCTGGGTGCCGGCCGCGGCCACCAGCGCCGCCGTCTCGGGGTCGGCCTGGACGGCCGGGGCGACGCCTTGCTCCTCGGCCAGGTCGGCGATCTCATAGCCGGAGCGGCCGGGATCGAGCAGGTAGGCGGCGAGCTGCGTGTCGCCGGCAGGGAGCAGGCCGGGAATGTGCTCGCCATGGGTGATCACGCGGTGACCGGACAGCGCGTCGACCAGCGCGGCGGGGTCGTCGGCGGGCACGACCAGCACGTCGCCTGAGCCGGATGCGACAGCGGCGCGGCCGTCTCTGACGGACAGGGCAACCTCGTGCGGGAGGGCGGCCAGGTCGGACAGCGACGCCTCCCGCCAGGACATGTCGGCGCGCTCCACCGGAGCGCCGGGCGCGGCCGGGATCACCTCGTCCAGCTCGTCGATGCGCTTCAGCAGGGCACGGAACTCGAGCTTCCGGAACATGTCCTTGATGCCGGAGCGGTCGGGCGGGTCGGCCACCAGCGCGGCGAAGTCGACGTCGATGTCGAGCGCGCGGTCGATGGTCGCGAGCTGCTTGCTCTTGACCGCGTCGTCGACGTGGTCGCGCAGCGACTCGCGGCGCTTCTCGCCGGGCACCTGGTCGAGGCCGGCGTAGATGCCCTCGAGGCTGCCGAACTGCACCAGCAGGTCGGCGGCGGTCTTCTCGCCGATGCCGGGCACGCCGGGGATGTTGTCGGATGTGTCGCCCTTGAGGCCGATGAAGTCGGGGATCTGGGCGGGGTCGATGCCGTAGCGCTGGCGGATCCGCTCGGGGGTGTAGACGACCACGTCCGAGACGCCGCGCGGCGTCATCATGATGCAGACGCTGTCGGAGGCCAGCTGGAAGGCGTCGCGGTCGGTCGAGACGACGCAGACGCGGTGGCCCTCGCGCTCGGCCATGGCGGACAGGGTGCCGATCACGTCGTCGGCCTCCATCCCCTCGACGCGGATGTTGCGGTAGCCGAAGGCCTCGACCAGCGGCGAGAAGAACGGGCGCTGGGCCTGGAGCAGCGGCGGAGTGGGTTTGCGGTGGGCCTTGTACTCGGGATCCAGCTCCAGCCGCTTGGTGGGGCGCTCGTCCCAGGCCACGACCACGCAGGCGGGGCGGTAGTCGGCCAGCATCCGCATCAGCATGTTGGCCATGCCCAGCAGGGCGTTGGTGGGCTGGCCCTCGGCGGTCTGCAGCTCCTCGGGCAGGGCGTGGAAGGCGCGGTAGGCGAGGCCGTTGCCGTCTACCAGGAAGACGTCGCAGGCCTTGGCGGGCGCGTCGTCGAGGTCGAGATCAGACGGCTTGGTCTGCTTCGCGGTCGCCACAGGGCAAGCGTAGATGATTGGGGTTCGCTCAGAGCTGCTCGGCCAGGAAACCGAGCACGATCCGGTCGAACTCCCCGGGACGCTCCATGCTGGGCACGTGAGCGGCGTCTGCGATGTGCTCGAGGCGGGCGCCGGGGATCTCACGGCTGAGGCGCTCGGCGATGCGAAGGATGTCAGGCTGGTCGTGGTCGCCGACGATGAGCAGGGTCGGCGCCGGCACCTCGTCGGCGTGGCCACCGACGTCCTCGACCAGCTCCAGCTCCTGGGCCGCGTCGCCACCCTCCTGGGCGTGCTGGTAGGCGCGGAGCTGCATGTCGTACACCAGGCGCCGCAGGTCGACGTCCACCTCGTCCGGCTCCCGGCCGACGCCGCCCACCCAGAAGCGGACGGTCAGGTCGGCGGCGGCGTCCAGCTCGCCGTCCATGAACAGGCGCACCTCCTCGCTGCCGTACGCCACGACCTCGTCCGACCAGCCGGCGTTCGGCAGCCCCGGACCCACCAGCACCAGCGCCGTGACCAGCTGCGGCCGGGCCAGCGTCGCCTCGAGTGCCACGCGACCGCCCAGGGAGTTCCCGATCAGCACCGCCCGTTCGATCTCGAGCCGGTCGAGCAGGTCGAGCAGGTCCTGGGCGTGCTGGTAGGGCTCGGGCGGCAGCGGCGATTTCCCGAACCCGCGCATGTCGTAGCGCACCACCTGGTAGTCCTCGGCGTAGCGGCGCCACTGCGGCGCCCACATGCGGCTGTCGGCGATGCCCGCGTGGATCAGCACGATGGTGTCGCCGGAGCCGGCGATCTCATGGTGAAGCTGCATCGCGGGCGAGCCTAGCCGACACCGGCTGCGGGCGCGGGTGCAACACCCACGCCCGAACGCGACCGGCTGCTGGCCCGACCCGGTGCCCTCCTTCGCCGTGGACGCAACACCCACGTCTGGCACCGGTGTTGCACGAATTCCGATAGGAAAACGGCCTCTCCGCTACGAAATTCGTAGAAATTGGGGTCGTTTTCTACGAATATCGTAGTTTGGACCGCAACACCGGTGCCAGGCGCGGGCGTTGCGCGACCGGGCATTTGCCTGACTCGGTACGCTCCAGATCCCGTGGCCCGCAACCCCTCAGCCAGCTACAGCCTGACGATGCGCCTGGAGATTCCCAGCGAGGCGGGATCGTTCGCGCTGGTGGCCGCCGCGGTGGCCGAGGCGGAGGGTGACATGGGCGCGATCGACCTGGTGCGCGTGTCCAAGGATCACACCGTCCGCGACATCACCGTCTCGGCCTCGGACAGCGAGCACGGGCAGCGCATCATCGACGAGGTGCGCGCCGTGCCCGGCGTGACGTTGGTCAACGTCAGCGACCGCACCTTCCTCATGCACCTGGGCGGCAAGATCGAGGTCAACAACAAGGTGCCGATCAAGACCCGCGACGACCTTTCGATGGCCTACACGCCCGGTGTGGCACGGGTCTGCATGGCGATCGCCGCCGACGTCGAGAAGGCGCGCACGCTCACCATCAAGCAGAACACCGTGGCCGTCGTCACCGACGGCACCGCCGTGCTCGGCCTCGGCGACATCGGCCCGGAGGCGGCCATGCCCGTCATGGAGGGCAAGGCCATGCTGTTCAAGGAGTTCGCCGGCATCGATGCCTGGCCGCTGGCCCTGAACACGAAGGACACCGACGAGATCATCGCCATCGTGAAGGCGATCGCGCCCGGCTTCGGCGGCATCAACCTCGAGGACATCGCCGCACCGCGCTGCTTCGAGATCGAGGGCCGGCTGCGCCAGGAGCTGGAGATCCCCGTCTTCCACGACGACCAGCACGGCACTGCGGTCGTGGTGCTGGCCGGCCTGCTCAACTCCGCCAAGCTCGTGCAGAAGCGCATGGACGAGCTGAAGGTGGTGCTCGTGGGCGTCGGCGCCGCCGGCGTCGCGGTCAGCAAGCTGCTGCTCCGCGCCGGGGTCACCGACATCGTCGGCTGCGACCGCGAGGGCTCGCTCTACACCGGCAAGAAGGGCCTCGTCGGCATCAAGAAGTGGTACGCCAAGCACACCAACCCGCGCTGCTTCGACGGCTCCGCCGAGGAGGCCCTGCGCGGCGCCGACGTGTTCCTGGGCCTGTCCGGCCCCGGCGCCGTCAGCGCCGACGCGATCCGCACGATGGCCGACGACGCCATCGTCTTCGCCATGGCCAACCCCGACCCCGAGGTGCCGCCCGAGGAGATTCAGGGCAACGTCCGCGTGATCGCCACCGGCCGCTCCGACTATCCCAACCAGATCAACAACGTGCTCTGCTTCCCCGGCATGTTCCGCGGGGCCCTCAACGCGCACGCCACCACCATCAACGAGGAGATGAACATGGCAGCCGCCCGCGCCATCGCCTCGGTGATCAGCGAGGACGAGCTGCACGAGGAATACGTGATCCCGAGCGTGTTCAACAAGGCCGTCGTGGAGCACGTGGCCGAGGCCGTCGCCGAGGCGGCGCTGGCCACCGGCGTCGCCCGCAAGGACGCCACCCACTCGCACGACGTCACCGAGATCTACCGCTAGGTCAGGTCCGCCTTCTCGAAGCGGTCGTGCCGCCAGGCCGGGCGCATGCCGGCCGACTCGTACAGCCGCGCCGCCCGCAGGTTGTCGCCGTGCACACTGAGCGCGGCGCGCGGCAGGCCCCGCTCGCGGAACGCGCAAATCGAGGTCAGGAGCAGCGCTCGTCCCAGCCCGCGGCCGCGCCACTCCGGCGCCACGGCCAGCTGCCCGACCCAGCCGACGCCGTCTGACTCCCACACCTCCGACAGCGACACGCCCACGATCCTGCCCTCGGCCTCCGCGATGAACCACCACGCCGGGTCGAAGCTGGAGCTGTCGATCGACCGCACCCGCCACGGCTCGTTCATACGCGATGTTGCCCTCGATCTCCGAGAACGCCGCCTGCACGAGCGCGTGCACCTCGCGGTCGTCGACCCCCAGCCTGAACTGCCGCAGGGTCGCACCCTGCGGGTAGCGGGCCGCCTCCGGATCGCGATCGAGGTCGCACACCATCCGCCAGTAGCGGTGGGTCACGACGTAACCGTTGGCCGACAGCAGGCCGGCCGCAGCGGCGTTGCGATCCGCGATGTACTGGCGGCGGGGCAGCCCTCGCTCGAGCGCCCGCGCCTCCACCAACGGCAGCAGCGAGGACCCGATACCGAGGCCGCAGTGCTCGGGATGGACGTACACGTCCTGCGCGTGCGGCGTGCACAGGGCGTACGCGGCCAGGCCGGCGCCGGCCTCCACCACCAGACTGTCCCGCGCCAGGTCGACCTCCGGGTCGGCCCACTCGTCGCGCACGTCGTCCAGCGTGAAGTCCGGCTCCCCGACGTCCGCGAGATCGCGCGCGAGGATCACCTCGAGCACGGCCTCGGCGTCGTCCGGCCGCGCCGGCCGCGTCTCGATCAGAAGCGATCCATGTACTGGTCGATCTCCCACCGGTGCACCTGCTCGTTGTAGGAGGCCCACTCGGCCCGCTTCAGCGCCAGGTACTCGCCGAAGATGTGCTCGCCCAGCGCCTGGCGCATCACCGCGTCCTGCTCGAGCGCGTCCAGCGCCCCCGGCAGGTCGTGCGGCAGGCTGCTGATGCCCAGCTCCGCCGACTCCTCCTCCGTCAGGTCATAGATGTTGCGGTTGACGGGCTCCGGCGGCGTCAGCCCCTTGGTGATGCCGTCCAGGCCGGCCTGCAGCATGCACGCCAGCGCCAGGTACGGGTTGGCCGTGGGGTCCGGCGTGCGCAGCTCGATCCGCGTCGAGCGCCCGCGCTTGGCCGGCACCCGGATCGCGGCCGACCGGTTGCCGGGCGACCACGCGATGTAGACCGGCGCCTCGTATCCCGGCAGCAAGCGCTTGTAGGAGTTGACGGTGGGGTTCGCCACCGCCGTGATCGCCGGCAGGTGCTTGAGGATGCCGGCGATGTAGCTGTAGGCATCGGTCGAGAGCTTGAGGTCGTCGCTCTCGTCCAGGAACGCGTTCTCGTCTCCGCGCGACAGCGACTGGTTGACGTGCATGCCGGAGCCGTTCTCGCCGTGCAGCGGCTTGGCCATGAACGTCGCGTGCATGCCGTGCTGGGCCGCGATCACCTTCACCACCATCCGGAAGGTGATCAGGTTGTCGGCCGTGGTGAGCGCGTCGCCGTGGCGGAAGTCGATCTCGTGCTGGCCGATCGCCACCTCGTGGTGCGCCGCCTCGAGGTGGAAATCCATCTGCTGCAGGGTCAGCTCGATGTCGCGGCGGCAGTCCTCGCCCTTGTCCATCGGCGCCACGTCGAAGTACGTCGCGGCGTCGTGCGGGTCGACCGTCGGGTTGCCGTCCCCGTCCAGCCGGAACAGGAAGAACTCGGCCTCCGGGCCCACCTGCATCGTGTAGCCCATGTCCTCCGCCTGCTTCAGCACCCGCTTCAGGTTCGATCGCGGGTCACCGGCGAACGGCTGGCCGTCGGGGTCGGCCACGTCGCAGATCAGCCGCGCCGTGTTCCGGTCGCCGGTGCCGCGCCACGGCAGCAGCGCGTAGGTGGCCGGGTCGGGCAGGAAGTACATGTCCGACTGCTCGATCCGCTTGAAGCCGCGGATCGACGAACCGTCGAACATCAGCTCGTTGTCGAGCGCCTTCTCCAGCTCCTCGACCGGGATCGACACGTTCTTGACGGCACCGTACGGCTCCGTGAACTGCAGCCGCACGAAGGCGACGTTGTCGCGCCGGCAGCGCTCGAGCACTTCCTGCTTGTCCATGACCCTCCTCGATGATCGACCCGAAAACGAGCGCGCAGTCTACAGTTGCCGCCGGTGAGACTCGGCATCACCAGAAACGTGTGGGCGATGGGTTGGACGAGCCTCCTGAACGACGCCTCGTCGGAGCTGCTGTACCCGATTCTGCCCCTGTTTCTGACGATCACGCTGGGCGCTCCCGCCTCCGCGGTGGGCGCCGTCGAGGGCGCCGCTGACGCTGCCGCACAGGTGGTGGGGCTGGCCATGGGCCGTCGCTCCGATCGGATCCGCCGGCGCATGCCGTTCGTCTGGACCGGCTACACGCTGTCGAACATCGCCAAGCCGCTGGTCGCGGTCGCGCCCGCCTGGGGCTGGGTGATGGGCGCGCGCGTGGTCGACCGCACCGGCAAGGGGATCCGCACGGCTCCCCGAGACGCCCTGCTGCGCGACTCCAGCGACCCCTCTCGGACCGGCTCCGTGTTCGGGTTCCACCGCTTCATGGACTCGCTGGGCGCGGTGATCGGGCCGCTGATCGCCCTTGCCCTGCTCGAGGCCGGGCTGTCGTTCCGCCAGGTGATCGCAGTGGCGATCGTGCCCGCCATCCTGAGCATGTTCGCGCTGCGGCGGATCCGCGACATCCCGGCCCGGCCCCACGAGCCGGCCCCGCAGCCGGATCCCCATAGGCTGTCCGACATGGGCCGGCCGTTCTGGACGTTCACGATCGCCTGGACCGTCTTCTCGCTGGGCAACTCGGCCGACGTGTTCCTGCTGCTGCGCGCCAAGGACCTGGGACTGAGCGTGACGGCGGTGGTGCTGTCCTACGCGCTCTACAACACGCTCTACTCTGGCCTTTCGTGGCCGCTCGGCCACCTCTCCGACCACGTCGGCAAGCGCCGCGTGCTGGCGGTCGGGCTGCTGGTCTTCGCGGGCGTCTACGCCGGCTTCGGGCTGGCCGGCTCCGGCGCCGCCGTGTGGCCATTGATGGCGATCTACGGGATCTACATCGCGGCCACCGACGGCGTCAGCAAGGCGCTCGTGTCGGACCTGTCGCCGGCCGCGTTGCGGGCCACCGGCCAGGGAGCGTTCAAGCTGGCCACCGGCGCGGCGGCGGTGGCGGCCAGCCTGGTGGCCGGCGTGCTCTGGCAGACCGTCGGGCCGGGCGCCGTGTTCGCGCTGGGCGCGGGCGCCGCGCTGCTGGGGCTGCTCACGCTGGCCGTGACGCGCCCCAGCCCGAGTCCCCCCTAGACCGCCTCGGTCGCGTCCGCCAGCTCCTCGGCCACCTCGTGCAGGTCGCGGTTGGCGTTCCAGACCTGCAGCTGGCGCTGCGCGCCGGTGCCGTTCTCGATCATCCACTCGACCCGGGCCAGCTGACGGCCGCAGTCCAGCTCGCGGGCGATCGGACGCAGCTCCCGCAGCCGTCGCCTGGCCAGCGTGCGTGCCGCCATCTTGATGCGCTTGCCGGCCGCCAGGTCCATCAGCGGCGCGTCCAGCCCGTAGCGCGCGGCCAGCCACTTGTTCTCCGACAGCAGCATCCGGTTGTAGGCCACGGGCGGTCGCCCTGATTCGACCTCGTCGAGGATCTGCTTGACGAGGCACTGCACGTAGGCGGCCAGCGCCACGGTGTCCTCGACCCGGGTCTGCACGTCCATCACGCGCAGCTCGACGGTGCCGAAGCGCGGATGCGGCCGCACGTCCCACCACAG
>DASUHV010000151.1:0-11662 GCA_036273355.1 Gaiellales bacterium | reverse complement strand
ACGAGATCCGCGAGGCCGCGATCCGCAACCAGATCCCCTGCATCACCACGCTCGCGGGCGCCTCGGCCGCCGTGCAGGCGATCGCTCAGGCCCGCTCGGTCGCGCCGGTGGCACTCCAGACGCTGCACGCAGCGGAGGTGGAGTCGCATGCCGCCGGATAGGCGGATGCTGCAGGTCGCTCGGGTCGAGGCGGTCGGCGCCTACACCCTGCTGGTGCTGCGAAACGACGGCGGCGAGGTGGGCGCGCCGGGCCAGTTCTTCATGCTCCAGGCCGACCCGGAGCCGCACGGCGCCTACCTGCCGCGGGCGCTGTCGGCGGCCTGGGCGGACGCGGGCGAGATCGCGTTCCTGCTGGACGTGCGCGGCGCCGGCACCGCCGCCCTGGCCGGGGCTGCGCGGGTGTCCGTGCTGGGGCCGCTGGGCCACGGCTTCGAGCTGCACGACGGGCCCGCCATCCTGGTCGGCGGCGGCATCGGCGCGGCCATCCTGCCCTGGCTGGTGCGCGACCTGCCCGGCCCGGTGACGACGCTGCTCGGGTTCCGGGAGCAGCGGCACGCCGTGTGCGCCGCGCTGATCGACCCGGATGCGACCGTGGTGCTGGAGCCGACCTACGTGACCGAGCCGCTGGCGCGCCTGCTGCCGGCCGACGCAACCGTCTACGCCTGCGGGCCGGACCCGATGCTGCACGCGGTGGCCGCGCTCTGCGCCGAGCACGCCGTGCCCTGCCTGCTGGCGATGGAGGCGGCCATGGCCTGCGGGTTCGGCGCCTGCTACGGCTGCGCGGTCGAGATCGACGGCGAGTGGAAGCGGCTGTGCGTGGAGGGGCCGGTGCTGGAGGCGGGACGGGTGCTGGCGGGCGGGCACGATGGCTAGCCTGGCCACCCGCTTCTGCGGGATCGACCTCGCCCATCCGGTGCTGAACGGCTCGGGCACGCTGGACGCGCTGGCGGCGGGCACCCTGGGCGTGTCCGCGTTTGTCACCAAGACGGTCACGCTGAACCCGCGCGCAGGCAACCCGCCGCAGCGGATCGCCGAGACGCCGCAGGGCATGGTCAACTCGATCGGGCTGGCGAACCCGGGCCTCGAACGGTTCTGCGACGAGCAACTGCCGCGGCTGGCCGACCTGGGCGTGCCGCTGATCGTGAGCGTGGGGGGTTGGAGCCGGGAGGAGTACGCCGTCGCCGTGCGGCGGATCGGCGCGCACCCCGCCGTGGCCGCGCTCGAGCTGAACGTGTCCTGCCCCAACGTCGACACCGGCTGCATCTCGATCGGCACCGACCCGGCGGAGACGCGCGCGCTGCTCGAGCGCTGCCGGGCCGAGACCGACCGGCCGCTGCTGGCCAAGCTGTCGCCGAGCGTCGCCGACGTCTCGGCCGTCGCGCTGGCCGCCGCCGAGGGCGGCGCGGCGGGACTGGTGCTGATCAACACGGTGCGCGGAATGGCGATCGACCGCGACACGCTGCAGCCGCTCCTCGGCGGCGGTGGGGGTGGCCTCTCGGGGCCGGCGGTGAAGCCCGTCGCCCTGCACGCGATCTTCCACTGCCGCGCCGTCACCGGACTGCCCATCGTCGGCGTCGGCGGCGTCGCCTCGGCCCAGGACTGCCTCGAGTTCGCGTCGGCGGGGGCGAACGTTGTCGCCGTCGGCACCGCCCTCTTCCGAAACCCCGGGCTGGTCGAGGAGGTCGTCGCCGAACTGCCCGGCCTGCTCGAGCGGCACGGCGTTTCCACCCTTGACGACGTCGTCGGACGCGCCCATCACCATCAGGGTAAAGCTTTACTTGAGGTTGATGCGAACCACTCTTAAATCGGCCTATTTTGGCCGTTTCTTTGTCGTTGCACGGACGGCCAAGCGTGGTATTATCGCCCCGAAAGATGCCCACGCTCCTCTCGCAGGCCCCCTCCCGTTCCCTCGACCAGCGACTCGACGCACTCGACCGGGCGAACCGCATTCGCGTCCAACGAGCGCAGCTGAAGCGCGCGCTCAAGTCGGGGGACACCACGTTCGACCAGGTGCTGGTCGACCCGCCGGACTACGTGCTGACGGCGAAGGTCTACGACATGCTGCTGTCGGTCCCGCGGCTGGGAAGGGTGCGCGCCGGGCGGCTGCTGACCCAGTGCCGGATCAGCCAGGCCAAGACCATCGGCGGGCTGTCGGAACGACAGCGCGGCGAGCTGGTCGACCTGTTCAACTCCTGACGACGGCCGCGGCCGCATGAGCGGCCGGCTGTTCGTCGTGTCCGGTCCGTCCGGCGTCGGCAAGGGAACGCTGATCGCACGGGCCCGCGCCGAGGTGCCGCGGCTGGAGCTGGCCACCTCGGCCACGACCCGCCCGATGCGCCCCAGCGAACAGCAGGGCCGCGAGTACCACTTCCTCTCACCGGACGAGTTCCAGCGGCGGTTGCAGCGGGGCGAGTTCCTCGAGCATGTAGAATTCGCAGGCCATCGGTACGGCACGCTGCGCAGCGAGGTGGAACGGCGACTGGCGGACGGCTCGAACGTGATCCTCGAGATCGACGTCCCCGGCGCCCGTGAGATCGAGCGGCAGCTGCCGGACTCGGTGCTGGTGTTCATCGCACCGCCGGACGTGGGAGACCTCGAGCAGCGCCTGATCGGGCGCGGCACGAACTCGCCGCAGGACATCGCCACCCGGCTGCGGATCGCCAGGTCCGAGCTGGAGGCGGGAACCGATTTTCGCTACGTGATCGTGAACGATGATGTGGAACGGGCGGCGTCCCAGCTCACCGAGCTGATCCGCGCCGCCCTTGACGAGGAGACCAGATGATCTATCCCAAAGTTGACGTCCTGCTCGAGCACGTCGACAGCAAGTACGCGCTCGTGATCGCGGCCGCCAAGCGCGCCCGCCAGATCAACGACTACCACCACCAGCTCGGCGAGGGCAGCTTCGAGGGCTTCGCGCCGCCGCTGATCGAGTCGCGGTCGAAGAACTTCCTGACCATGGCGCTCGAGGAAATCGCCGAGGGCAAGCTGGAGGTCTCGACCTCGGACGCCAGCGCGGTCTGACCACCAGCCGGTGGTCGCCTGGGTTTCGCGGCGGCGACGCCGTACACTTCCTGCATGATTCTGGTGGGTGTGAGCGGGGGGGTCGCGGCCTACAAGAGCTGTGAGCTCGTGCGGCTCCTGGTCAAGGCCGGCCGCGACGTGCAGGTCGTGATGACGCCGGCGGCCGAGCGGTTCGTCGGGCCGACCACCTTTTCGGCCCTCTCACGTCGGCCGGTGCTGACCGAGCAGTCGGCCGACGTGTTCCCGCACCTCGAGGCCTCGCGGGAGGCGATGCTCTACTGCATTGCCCCGGCCGGCGCCAACACGATCGCGCGCCTGGCCCACGGCGAGGCGCCGAACGTGCTGACTCAGTCGGCGCTGGCGTTCACCGGGCCGTTGCTGGTGGCCCCGGCCATGAACCCGCGCATGTGGGCAGCACCGGTCACGCAGGAGAACGTGCGCGCCCTGCTGGCGCGCGGCGTCGAGACGATCGGCCCGGAGTCGGGCGAGATGGCCGAGGGTGAGCAGGGCGCCGGCCGCATGTCCGAGCCGGACGAGATCGCCGGCCGCATCGAGGCCCGCCTGGCGACGCTCGGCAGCCTTGCGGGGCGCCGCGTGCTGGTGACCGCCGGCGGGACGCGCGAGCCGCTCGACGCGGTGCGCTACCTGGGAAACCGCTCCAGCGGTCGGATGGGCGTTGCCGTGGCCGACGAGGCGGCCAGGCGCGGGGCCGATGTGACGCTGATCCTGGCGGCGGCCACCACATCGCCGAGCGCGCCGATGCGCACGCTGCGGGCGGAGACGGCCGAGCAGCTGCGTGCGGCCACGCTCGAGCAGTCCGGCGCCGCGGATGTGATCGTGATGGCAGCCGCCGTCGCCGACTACCGGCCCGCCCAGCCGGTCGAGGGTAAACGCGTCAAGGACTCAGGGGCCTGGACGATCGAGCTGGAGGCGACGGCCGACATCCTGGCCGAGCTGGGCGCCCGGCGGCGCGAGGGCCAGGTGCTGATCGGCTTCGCCGCCGAGTACGGCGAGGGCGCCGTGGAGCGGGCCCGCGCCAAGCTGGAACGCAAGGGCGCCGACATGATCGTGATGAACGACATCAGCCGCAGCGACATCGGCTTTGACAGCAGCCTCAACGAAATCGTGCTGGTGTCGTCCAAGGGAGAGCAGCTGGTATCGCGACGCTCCAAACAGGCCTGCGCCGCTGCAATTCTGGACACGTTGGGGAACCAAACCGCCCGCGCCGCCGTAGAGCAGCGTACGACGGTCTGACGAGAGGACACCTGTGGAAGCATCAGAGCTGCACGACTCGACCCAGTCTCAGGCGATCGCCAACGCGGGCGTCATCGCCCGCCGCGTGATCGACAACGTTGCCCGTGTGATCCATGCCCCGGACGGCCTGCTGGAGCGGTGCGTGATGGCGCTGCTGTGCGAGGGCCACATCATCCTGGAGGACTTCCCAGGAGTGGGCAAGACGATGCTGGCCAAGTCGCTGGCGCGCTCGCTGGACTGCGAGTTCGCGCGCATCCAGGCCACGCCCGACCTGCTCCCGTCGGACATCACCGGCGTGAACGTCTACAACCTGCAGGCCAACGAGTTCGAGTTCCGTCCCGGCCCGGTGTTCGCGAACCTGGTGCTGGTCGACGAGATCAACCGCGCCAGCCCCAAGACCCAGTCGGCGCTGCTCGAGTGCATGCAGGAGGTGCAGGTCACCATCGACGGGTCGACCCACCGCCTGGCCCGCCCGTTCATGGTGATCGCCACCCAGAACCCGATCGAGTACGAAGGCACGTTCCCGCTCCCGGAGGCCCAGCTCGACCGCTTCACGATGCGGCTGCACCTCGGCTACCCGGCCATCGCCGAGGAGGCGCGGATGCTGTCCGAGCACGCGGCCTCCGAGCCGATCGAACTGCTGGAGCCGGTCGCGTCGGCGGCCGACCTGGAGTCCGCCATCGAGGCCGTCAAGAGCGTGTACGTCGAGGACAGCCTCAACCGGTACGTGGTCGCGATCCTGCGCCACACCCGTGGCGACTCGCGGCTCGCGCTGGGCGCCAGCCCGCGCGCGGGCATCTCGCTGCTGCGCGTGGCCAAAGCGCTTGCGGCGCTGCACGGTCGCGAGTACGTGATCCCGGCTGACATCAAGGACGTGGCCGCCGACGTGCTCTCGCACAGGGTGATCATGGCCGCCGACGCGCGCACCGGCGGGGTCGATCCGTCCGAGGTGATCGGCGAGGCCGTCGACCGCACCCCGGTCCCGGTGTGACCCCTCGCGGCAAAGGCACGCTCGTCCTCGCAGCCGGGCTGTACCTCGCCTCCTGGGGCTTCGGCACCCACGCCATGTACCCGGTTGCGGTGGGCCTGCTGGCGGCGCCGGTGCTGGCCTGGCTGTGGGTGCGCCTGACGGCTCGCCCGACCGAGCTGCGGCGCCGCACCGGCCACCGCGAGCTGGTCGAGGGCGGACGGGTGGTCGTGGAGGTCGAGATCCGGGCCGAGGGCGGGCTGCTGCCGGCGCGCGCCACGCTGCTCGAGCAGATGGGCGATCTCGGCAGCCGCGAGCTGCCGCTGCGCCAGCGCGGCCACGCGCTCTACGGCCGCTACACCATCGATCCGGCGCCGCGCGGCCGCTACACGCTGGCCGCCGCCGAGCTGCGCGTCGACGATCCCCTGGGGCTGGCCGAGTCGCGGACGCAGCTGGCGCGCACCGACACGCTGCTCGTCTACCCGCGGGTCTACGAGCTCGACGGCCTGTTCACCGACGCGGGCAGCGCGGGCGGCGACGAGGGCCGCGCGCTGCTGCACCGCACCGCCGGATACGACCTGCACTCGATCCGCGACTTCCAGCAGGGCGAGAGCCTGCGCCGGGTGCACTGGCGCTCGACGGCCAAGCGCCGCAAGCTGATGGTCAAGGAGCTGACCGAGCTGCCACGGGACGAATCGGCCGTCCTGCTTGACGGCGACCGCGACTCCAGCGTGGGCGCGCCCGGCGCCAGCAGCTTCGACGCGCAGGTGCGGGCGGCGGCCTCGCTGCTAAACAGGATGGTGGAGGGCGGCCAGCGCTGCTCGCTGGTGATGCACGGTCAGACCCGGCGGCGGATCCGGATCCGCGCCGGCGGCGGCGACTGGGGCACCGCCCTGGCGGCCCTCGCGGCCGTGCGCGCCGACGCCACCCAGCCGCTGTCGACGATGCTGCGCGACACGCTCGGCGCAACCGGGGCGGCCGAGGCGATCGACGCCGCCCGGCTGTACGTGGTCACCGCCGCGCTGAACCCGGATCTGGCGGCGCGCCTGCTGGCCATGCGCTCGGTCCGCCGCGACGTGGCCGTGGTGTGGGTGGACGCGCCATCCTTCGCCGGAGTCGAGCGCGTGCCCGGCCCGGCCGAGGCGGCCTCGCTGCGGCTGGCCAGGGCCGGCGTCCCGGTCGCGCGTCTGGGCGCGGGCGACGACGTGGCCATCGCCCTCTCCTCGGCGATCGCACGGAGGGCCGGCCTTGGCTGAGCGGATCTGGGTGCTGGTGGCGGTGGCCCTGTTCAGCGGCTGGCACTGGCAGCAGCTCGAGCGCCCGACGCCGTCGCCCGGCGAGCTGGCGCTGTTGGCCGCCCTGGCGGCCGTGCCGGCCATCATCGCCGGGCTGGGACGGCGTCGGCTCGCGATCGGCGCGGCCGTGGTGGTCACGTTGATCGCGATCTGGCGGGCCTTCGCCTACCTGCCGTGGGATCGCGGTCACCAGGTGTACCCGGTGCGGATCGTGTCGGGGCTGCACGACGGCGCCAAGAACTGGTTCGAGACCTCGACGCCGTTTGACCCGAGCCGGTTCGCGACTACCTCGGGACTTGTGGATCTGTGCTTCTTCGCCCTGATGGCCGTGTTCGCCTGGTTGCTGATCGACGGCCGCTTCGCACTCGCCGCCCTGGCCTGCGCGTTCGCCTTGTACGCGATTCCGAGCACGGCGGTGGGCATGGGCAGCGCCGGCCTGCGAGCGGCCATCTTCCTGCTGCTGGCGCTCGCGATCCTGGCCGTCTGCCAGCGCCGCGTGCCGCTGGGCGGGGGCGCGCTCGGCCAGCTGTCGGTGCTCGCGGTGGCGACGGTCGTGGCCGGGTTGGTGGTGGGATCGGCCCCGGGAGTGGCCAAGGGCGCACTGTTCGACTGGCGCCACTGGAACCCGCTCGCCGGCAACGGCCCGCAGGTCAGCGTCGGCTACGTCTGGAACCAGGACTACGGGCCGCTGCACTGGCCGAAGCAGACGACGACGGTGTTCCAGGTGGAGTCGGCCCATCCGCACTACTGGAAGGCCGGCGTGCTGACCGTCTTTGACGGCACCCACTGGGTCTCCTCGCCGGCCACGCAGGCCAACTACCACGCCACCGACGCGATCGGGATCCCCACCTCCCAGGAGACGTCCAAGGAGCTTCACCCAGACAGCCCGTCCGACATCACGCAGGTCGGGTTCACCGTGGAAGCGCTGGCCGATTTTCGCCTGCTCTCGACCGGGCAGCCGCTCCGCTACAGCCTCACCTCCCCGATCGACGCCAGCCTCACCACCGACGGCAGCGTGATCGCGACCGGCGATATGCCCCGCGGCGCCACCTACACGGTGAGGGCCTACTCGCCCAACCCCAAGCCGAAGCAGCTGGCCGAGGTCGGAAACGCGTTCCCGGCGTCGGTCGCGCAGTCGGTGGTCGTGAACCACGCGGCGATCCCCGTGTGGGGCAGCGCCACGAAGAAGCGGGTGCTGGTGCCGATCGACAGCCGCCTGGTCGCGGCCAGCAATCAGGCCTGGCATGCGTCCGGGGCGGATGAGCCCGGCACCAGCGAGTACGGCGCGGTGGTCGCGCTCGAGTCGTACTTCCACGGCAAGCAGTTCCACTACGACCAGACGCCGCCGGTGGGCCCGGGCCCGGTGCTGGCGTACTTCATGCTGCACTCCCACCGCGGCTACTGCCAGATGTACTCCGGTTCGATGGCGCTGGTGCTGCGCCTGCACGGCATCCCGGCCCGGGTCGCCTACGGGTTCACCGAGGGCTCGCAGACCCAGACCGGCTACAAGGTCACCGACCGCGACGCGCACGCGTGGGTCGAGGCGTACTTCCCGAAGTACGGCTGGATCCCGTTCGAGCCCACCCCCACGCGGAACTTGCCGGAGGTGCAGGCCTCCACTACCAACGCCAGCTGGGTGAGGTCGATCGGCGACCAGAAGAACGCGAGCCAGTTCGGCATCCAGAGTCACCAGCTGCAGCGGCGGCTGGTGGACGCCGCGGGGAACCCGCATGTCACCAACCCCGGACACGGCCACGGCTCCAGCGGCGGGGGCGCCCCGGGTGTCGTGGCGGCGCGGCCGGGTGGCCACAGCTTCTTCCTGTGGGCAATCTCGGCGGCGGCCATCCTGATCGCGGTGCTGGCGGCGGTGAAGCTGGTCGCCGTGCGATGGCGGTACCTGCGCCGCGGCCCGCGGGGACAGGCCTCGGCCGCGTACCACGAGCTGGCCACCTACATCGGCGACCAGGGCGTGAGGGTCAATGCCAACGCCACCTTCGAGGAGCTGGCCGGGCTGGTCGAGCACACCTGGGGCGTGGACGCTTCGCCTCTGGCCACGGCCGGCAGCGCCGCTCGCTACGCGCCGCCGCAGATCGCCGATCGTGCCGGGCACGAGGTGCGCCCGGCGCTGCGCCGGATCCGCCGCGACCTGCGCAAGAGCATCGACCTGCGTGACCGCGCCATGGGCGCGCTGCGGCTGCGCTCGATGCTGGCTCAGACCACGCATCTCGACTAGGTCATCTCTCCCCGGCGGCCGTGAGCGGAGCTTGCACGCGACGCTATCGTGAGGGAATGGCCGGGGACGAGACATACGACCTGTTCCAGCGGGGACGTGCGCACCTGCATCGCGGTGACAACGCGCAGGCCACCGTCTCGCTCGAGAAGGCGAAGCGGCGCGAGCCGGACAAGGCCTCGATCCGCGAGGCGCTGGGGCTGGCCTATTTGCGCCTGCACCGCTACCGCGAGGCGGCGGCCGAGTTCGACTACATCCTGGACACGGCGCCGGCCAACGACTACGCGCACTACTGCATGGGGCGCTGCCTGTCGCGGATGGGCGAGGACGGCCTGGCGGCCGGCCACTACAAGATGGCGCTGTGGCTGCGGCCGGAGGTCGACTACTACCGCGAAGCCGTCGACAAGCTCAGCGCCTCGTGGCGTAGCCCTAGTCGCCGAGCCAGATCGTGACCGGGCCGTCGTTCACGAGCGAGACGCGCATGTGCGCGCCGAAGCGGCCGGTCTGCACCTCGAGGCCGCACAAGCGCAGCTGGTCGGCCACGGCGTCCACCAGCACGCGCCCCTCGTCTGGAGGCGCGGCGCCGGTGAAGCCCGGCCGGTTGCCGCGCGCGACGTCGGCGTAGAGGGTGAACTGCGACACGCACAGCACGCTGCCGGCCACGTCGATCACCGAGCGGTTCATGCGGCCCTGGTCGTCCGCGAAGATGCGCAGGCGGCCGATCTTTTCGGCCAGCCGGCGGGCGTCCTGGTCGCTGTCGCCGGTTCCCGCCGCGACCAGCGCCAGCAGGCCCGTGCCGATCTCGGCGATCCGCTCGCCGCCGACCTCGACCGAGGCCTCCGATACCCGTTGCAAGAGCGCTCTCACGGCTTTCCGATTCACCCCGGTGGAGGAACTCCCTGCTATCCTTCAGGCACTGTCAGTGTGATTCGGGCGTCCGGCGAGGTGGGTGAGAACCCACCTTTTTTTCGCCCTCAAACCCGCAAAGGGAGGTGTGTGATGGGAAGCTCAGCAGCGCTTCAGCAACAGATCGAAACGACGCTTCGGACGGCTGTGCCGGAGGTCGAGGTGCTGCTCGCCGAGCAACCATCACCGGGCCTCGTCCGGGTCACCATCGACCGCCCCGGCGGGACCGTCGACCTCGACCTGTGCGAGCGGGTCAGCCGGGAGCTTTCCCCGCTGCGCGACCGCTACGCGCTCGAGGTGTCGTCGCCCGGGATCGAGCGGCCGCTGGTGAAGCCCGACCACTACCGTGCTGCCACCGGCAGCCGCGTGCACGTCCGCACCGCCGACGCGGTTGACGGGCGCCGGTCGTTCACGGGCACCCTGACGGATGCAGGAGATGATGAGATCGAGATCGACCTCGACGGCGCGCGCGCCCGTCTGCCCTACCGGGCGATCCAGCGCGCGCATCTGGTCGCGGAACAGGCTGGAGGCACCCGGTGAGCAAGGAACTGTTGGAGGGCGTGAAGGCGCTCGAGAAGGAACGCGGCATCGAGGCCGAGACGCTGCTGTCGGCGATCGAGGAAGCGCTGCTGGCGGCCTACAAGAAGATGCCCGATGCCCGCCATCCGGTGCGCGTCGACCTCGACCGGGAATCCGGCGACTACGTCGTGTGGTCCGTGAACCCCGAGGCGTGGGAGTCCTACCTGGAGGCGCATCCGCACCACCGGCCGCCGGAGGTCGAGGAGGTCGTCGAGCCGGCCGCGCCGCTGGCCGAGGGTGAGCAGCCCGAGGAGGAGCCCGAGCCCGAGATCGAATGGGCCTGGTTCAAGCCTGCCCAGATGGTGGACGTCACCCCTGAGGGCTTCAGCCGGATCGCGGGGCAGACCGCCAAGCAGGTGCTGCGCCAGCGCATCCATGAGGCCGAGCGCTCGATCATGTACGACGAGTACGCCGACCGCGTGGGCGAGATCGTGACCGGCATCGTGCAGCAGGACGACAACCGCTATGCGTTCGTCGACCTGGGCAAGATGGAGGCGATCCTGCCCGGCTCGGAGAAGGTGCCGGGCGAGCGCTACGAGCAGGGCAGCCGCATCAAGGCCGTCATCATCGAGGTGCGCTCGGAGGGCAAGGGCCCGCAGGTGGTGCTCTCGCGCCGCAGCGACGACCTGATCCGCCAGCTGTTCGAGCTGGAGGTGCCGGAGATCGCCGACGGGCTGGTCACGATCCGCGCCGTCGCCCGCGAGCCCGGCTACCGCGCCAAGATCGCGGTCGAGTCGCGCGTGCAGGGCGTCGACCCGGTCGGCGCCTGCGTCGGCCCGCGCGGTTCGCGCGTGCGCATGGTCGTGTCGGAGCTGCGCGGCGAGAAGATCGACATCATCCCCTGGAACGACGAGCCGGCGCGGTTCGTCGCCAAGGCGCTGGCCCCCGCCAAGGTGCGCGAGGTCTACGTCGACGACGCCGCCCAGCAGGCCACCGTGGTCGTGCCGGACGGCGAGCTGGCGCTGGCCATCGGCAAGGAGGGCCAGAACGCCCGCCTCGCCCACCGGCTGACCGGCTGGCGCATCGACATCGTGTCCGAGACCGAGCACTACGCCGAGGACACCGACGTGCCCTACACCGGCGCGGAGGGCGAGGAGGACGAGTTCCCCGGCCGCTGCATCGCGGTCACGTCGTCCGGCAAGCGCTGTCCCAACCAGGCCCTCGACGGAAGCCGGTACTGCGGCGTGCCCGCTCACCGCGAGCTGGCCGCCAAGGAGGAGGGAGCGGCCGCGTCGTAGCCGATCCGATCAGGCAGTGCGCCGGCTGCGGCCGGCGGCGCCCCAAGGCCGAACTGCTGCGGCTGGTGCTCGACGGCGAGATGATCGTCTTCGACACGGCCCAGCGGCTGCCGGGGCGAGGCGCCTACCTGTGTCCCGGTCAGGATTGCCTGACGCGGGGGACACGCAAGGG
>DASUHV010000150.1:0-4005 GCA_036273355.1 Gaiellales bacterium | reverse complement strand
CTGGCCGAGGGCGACCCGCCCGAGCAGGCCGCGATCGTCCAGCGGGCGATCCGCGAGCAGGTGCGGCTGTCGTCCTCGCTGGGCGTCGGCGCGTGCAAGGTGGTGTGCAAGATCGCGTCGGACATGAAGAAGCCGGGCGGGATCACCTACGTGCCGGACGGCCTGGAGGCGGCGTTCCTGGCGCCGCTGGAGGTGCGGCGGCTGCCGGGGGTGGGGCCGAAGAGCGAGCAGCGCCTGACGGCGCTGGGCATCGAGACGATCGGCGCGCTGGCGGCGCTTGACGACGCGCGCATGGGCGAGGCGCTGCCCGGTCGCGGCTGGCTGGAGCTGCGCGACCGCGCCCGCGGGATCGACCCGCGCCCGGTGTCATCGGAGCCGGGCGAGGCGATCTCGATCTCGAGCGAGGAGACGTTCGACGTCGACATCAGCGAGCGGGCCGAGCTGCACCTGCGCGTGCGCGCGATGGCGGCCCCGCTGGCCGGCTCGCTGCAGAGCAGCGGCCGCAGCGCGCGCACGATCACCACCAAGCTGCGCTACCCCGACTTCTCGATCGTGACGCGGTCGCACTCGCTCGCCGTCGGCACCGACGACGCCGACCAGATCGGCGAGCTGGCCTGCATGCTGCTCGACCGCGCGCTCGAGCAGCGGCCGGGCGCGCTCCGCCTGGTGGGCGTGGGCGTGTCCGGGTTCCAGGAGCACCAGCAGCTGAGCCTCGGCCTGTAGGCCGGGCACCGAAGCCGCTACGCGGTTACGTGCGTGCGCTCTTCGAGGTGCTGGTGGGACGGGCAGTACTCACGATCGGGCAGCGGGGTGCGCTGGCAGGGCTTGCCCTTGCGGGTGGTCGCCTTGCAGCTGGCCATGCCCTCGCCGTTCCGCTCGATCTCCTCGAGGATGTAGGTGACGGCGGCGCTGATGTGACGGTCGATCGTGTTGTAGACCCGCGCCTGGTTCGAGATCGAGAACAGATGCCGGATCTCGTGGAACAGGCTCTGCGCCGGCTTGGCGAAGTAGTGGGGGTCGCGAGCCAGCCTCTCGATCGTCGCCTCGGAGGACTGCAGCACGCGGCGCTTGCCCTCAGCTATGGATACCGTCTCAGGGTGCGGATCGACGAGATCCTTGATTTCGACGAAGATCGCGCGGCTGAATCGATACATGAAGGCTCTCCAGACTGTCACAAGGTCGGGGACGGGCTCAGCGTCATTATGCCCGTTTGCGGCCTGAGTTCCCGCGTCGAAATGTTAAGTACGCGTTAAACTCGGGGATAATTTGGCCATTTTGAGGCGCCGGGCCGCAAATTTCCTCCAAACAGCATATGTCACAAGCGCCGCTCCCCACCTGTTACATGAGCGACCTGTTCCGGCTGCACGACCCCGGTCCGGGCCATCCGGAGCGGCCCGCCCGCTACGACGCGGTGGCTGCCGCGGTGGCCGCGTCGGAGGCGGAGCGGCGGGAGGCGCCGCCGGCGTCGCGCGAGGCCCTGGAGCGCGTCCATGCACCGGCCTACGTCGAGCTGATCGAGCGGTTCTGCGCCGGCGGCGGTGGCGCGCTCGACCCGGACACGATCGTCACCGAGGCCAGCTGGGAGGCGGCGCTGCGCGCGGCGGGCGGCGCGATCGCGGCGGTCGAGGCGGTGGCGGGCGACCCTGGCACGGCTGCATTCAGTTGCGGACGGCCGCCCGGCCATCATGCGGAGCCGGCGCGGGCGATGGGGTTCTGCGTCTTCAACAGCGCTGCGGTCGCGGCCGCGCACGCGCGGCAGGCGCTCGGCTGTGAGCGGGTGGCGGTGCTCGACTGGGACGCCCACCACGGCAACGGCACCCAGGCGATCTTCTACGACGATCCCGCCGTGCTCTACGTCTCGCTGCACCAGTACCCGTTCTACCCGGGGACGGGCGCGGCCGCCGAGACGGGAGCGGGGGACGGCGCCGGCGCGACCGTGAACCTGCCGCTGGCGGCGGGCACCAGCGAAGCGGCGTACCTGGCCGCGTTCCACGGGCAGGCGCTGCCCGCCGTGGAGGCGTTCCGGCCCGACCTGATGATCGTGTCGGCCGGCTTCGACGCTGCCGCCGACGACCCGCTCTGCTCGCTGCGGCTGACCGCGCCGGCGTTCGCAGAGATGGCAACGGCGCTGCGCGAGCCGTGCGGCGGCCCGGCGTTCGTGTTGGAGGGCGGCTACAGCCTGTCGGCGCTGAAGGCCGGCGTGGCCGCGGTGCTGGGGGCCGTCGGCGGCTAGCCGGTACGGGCGCCTGATCCGTGAGAGGGTGGGTCCATGACCGCCCGCAGATTCGTGCCGGTGCTGGGCCTGGCGGCCGTGGCCGCGTGGCTGATGACCGGTGCGGTGGCGCGGGCGAGCGAGGGGACGGTGACGGGGACGCTGTCGGCCGGCCAGGTGGTCGTGCAGCCCTTCACGGCGACCACGGCGGGCACGGTGGCGCTGCGGCTGGAGTGGGACGACCCCTCGGCGAAGCTGACCCTGTTTCTGCTCAAACGCGGACCGACCGGGGCCTACACGCGGATCGCAGCGGCCACGGGTGCCGAGATGCCGCAGCTGATCGTGCTCGACGTCGTGCGCGGCCAGTACCGCGTGCGCGTGCAGGTCCCGCACGGGACGACGACCTATCAGCTGTGGACGCGCTACCCGAACGCGCCGCCGGCGCAGCCGCTACCCGGGTACCTGACGATCATGTTCGGCCGGTCGATGATCGGCTCGGGCACGGCCTCGTGCGCGCTTCGCCCCGGGGCGGTGTCGCTGTTGACGATCGCGGGGCTGCTGCAGACGCGCAGCATCGCGGCCAGCTCCAACGCCACGATCAACCAGATCGGCACCTGCACGGCCGACATCCGCTACGCCACCTGGGATGAGCTGGCCACGCTCCGCGACAGCTACGGCTGGTCGCTCACGAGCCGCGGCAAGACCAGCCGGGACATCGCCACGCTCGACCCGGCCGGCCAGTACGACGAGACGTGCGGCAGCCTGCAGGTGTTCGCCGACCACGGCTTCGACCGGGCGTGGGGCATGTACAGCTACCCGGGCGGCCTCGCGGTGGAATCGGTGCAGGAGGGGCCGGTGCAGCAGTGCTTCTCGTACGGGCGCGACTACCAGCCGCTTTCGAATCCGTACCCGATGGCCTTTCCGTACCTGGCGCTGGTGGACGACGTGATCGGCGGCCGCTGCCACGACCCGGCGCTGGCCTGCTACCGGATGACGGTCAAAAGCACGCGCTGGTACACGCCGCCGGCGCTGCTGCTGGCGTACGCCAACGCCGGGGTCGACGGTACCGGCCGCTGGGCGATCCTGCAGTTCTACCGGATCGTGAGCGGGCACTCCGGCACGACGACCAGCAAGTCACCGGCATGGAACTGCGACTCGGCGGATCCGCGCCAGCACTGGACGTCCCAGCCGGAGCTGTACTGCCTGAACGACATGCTGTGGGTAATCGACCACGTAGATCCGCGGATCACGTACTCGGACGCCGCCACGCTGGGCGCGGCGCAGGGGCGTGACTTCAGCGCGGGTACGCTACCTGCGACGACGACACGACAGGAGCGGCGATGAGCGACGAACAGGTTCACGGAACGATCGAGCAGCTGGTCTCGGAGGAGCACCAGCTGTGGGAGGCGGAGTCGCAGGGCAGGTCGACGGACTCGGACCGGCGGCGCCTGGCCGAGATCAAGGTGCAGCTCGACCAGTGCTGGGATCTGCTGCGGCAGCGTCGCGCGCTGCGGGAGTTCGACCTGGACGACGACAGCGCGCAGCTGCGCAAGTCGGACGTGGTCGAGGGCTACCAGCAGTAGCTGGACGTCACGGCCGTCGTGGCACCGCTGTGACGACGATGTTGCTTGCAAAGGTCCCCGCTTCCGCACGCGCCGGTGACGTCCCGGTCACGGACCTGGCAGCGACCTGCAACGCACCCCGAAGCGGGCTCTGAGCCCGGTCCGGGTGCGATCTGCGCAGCCATGCGAATCCCCTGTCACGGCGGCCGTGACACGCGTCACGGCGCTGTC
>DASUHV010000149.1:0-8887 GCA_036273355.1 Gaiellales bacterium | reverse complement strand
GGCAACATGAACAGGCGGAACGCGTAGCCCAGGTCGCCAGGCGCCGAGGAGCTGTGGTGCGCGGCGATGATCGTGTCCAGGGTCAGGTTGACGTTGATCAGCCCCAGCCCCAGCGAGACCGGCACCATCAGGCGCAGGATGTGCCGCACGTGCGGGTTCCCGAATCCGAGGCGGAATGCCAGCCCGATCCCAGAGCCGCGCAGTAGCGGCAGGGGGATCAGGAACTGCACGATCGTGGCTATAAGCACGCCCCACGCGTACACCTGCGCCCGGTGCTCGAGAGAGCCGCTGCGGCCGTAGACCAGCAGCACCGCGATGATCACGAGGTTCCAGGCCACAGGCGCGAAGGCCGGAACGCCGAAGATCCGCTGCGCGTTGAGGATGCCGGTGACGACGCCGAACAGCCCCATCAGCACCACGATCGGGAACAGGATCCGGGTCAGCGTCACCACCAGGTCGGAGGAGACGTTGCTGGTCCCGACCAGCAGCACAGGCACAAGCAGCGGCGCCAGCAGGATGAACAGGGCCGAGATCGCGCCCAGCACCACCGCAGTCGTCCACAGCACCATGCTGGCGACCCGCCACGCCTCCTTCTCCTCGCCCTTCTCGCGCAGCTCCAGGAACACCGGCACGAAGGCCGCGCTGATGGCGTTGTCGGCCACGATCGCGCGGATCAGGTTGGGCAGGTTGAACGCGACCGTGAAGGCCGAGTAGACGGGGCCTGAGCCGAGCACCGCGGCGGCGGCGATCTCGCGGACAAGACCCGCCACCCGGGAGATGGCGGTGGCCACCCCGAAGACGGCCGTGGAGGTCGCCAGGCGGCGAGTATCTGCCATAAACGCGAGAGTCTAGATGGTTGATCGGCGGCCCCGTTTGCCATCTCGGTGCTATGATCTGTCGGCCCCGGGAGGGGCTTTTCTATGGCGAATTCGAAGCAACAGGAAAAGCGAGTCCGGACTGCGGCGCGGCAGCGTCTCGAGAACCTGCGCTACCGCACCCAGATCAAGACGCTCTCGCGGCGCCTCAGCGACGCCGCCGAGGCGGGCGAGGCGGAGCAGGTGGCCGACGCCCACCGCAAGCTGACCGTGCTGCTCGACCGGGCCTCCGCGCGAGGCGCGATCCACCGCAACACCGCCGCGCGCAAGAAGTCGCAGGCAGCCCGCATGGCCGCCGGCGTCCCCGCCGAGGCCTAGCCCAGACCTAGGCCGACCCCTCCAGCCGCCGCACCCGTGCGGCCAGCTCCTCCATGATCGCGATCGCCACCGTCGGCTGCTCGTTCACGACCTGCATGAACTGACGGCGGCCCAGCATCATCAGCACCATGTCGGTCTCGGCCCGCACCGCCGCCGAGCGCGGCTTGCCGTCGATCACCGACATCTCGCCGAAGAAGTCACCCGGCCCGATGGTGTGCCCGAGCCCGCTGGGCGGCCGCACCACGGCCGTCCCCTCCAGCACGACGAAGAACTCGCGGCCGCTGTGGGTGCGGTACACCACCGGCGCCCCCGCCCGCACCTCGACCTGCTCGGCCAGCCTCGCGATCTGGCGCAGGTGCCGCTTCGGCACGTTGGCAAACAGCGGCACCGCGGCCAGCGCGTCCACCCACTGGCGGCTCATGCCGCGTGGAGGCCCGCTCGTGTTGGCCTTGGCAGCGCGGCTGAACGCGGCGGTCACCACTGTTGGGGAGGGGCGCATGGGCCTGCCAGTCTACCGGCGCCAGACCAGGCCGGCCAGGATCAGCACGATGCCCAGCGCCTGCCCCAGCGCGAACAGCGCGTACACGTCCAGCCGGGTCGCGGACGACGCCAGCGCGATCACGGCCACCCCAGCCGCCACCAGCAGCGGACGAGGGTCACGGCGACGCCGGGCCGACGCGATCGAGCCGATCAGCAGCACCAGCGTGCCGACGGTGTTGAGAACGGCCGCGAGGATCGTCGTCCAGGGGCCGCCCATCGCGCCGTTGGGCGGCGTCGCTCCTGCCCTCGCCAGCTCGGCCGGGTCGACGTGTGCGGCCAGCACCGCCGCCGTCGAGGCGAACGTGACCCACAGCATCGTGGCCACCACCAGCCGCGTGGCGCGACGCCCGGGCGCGACCAGCAGCAGCTCGCCGACGGCCAGGTAGGGCACCACCAGGATCGCACCGGTCAGGTAGTAGAGCCGGAATACGCCCTCGGTCCAGCCCTCGCGGGCGCCGTACCAGAGGCAGCCGGTGGCAACCGTGAACAGCGAGAACCCGATCAGCCACGCGATCAGCGGGGCCGGTCGCGATGGGCGCCGCGCCAGCCGCTCCGCGATCACCCCGGTACACGCCAGCGAGACCAGCGCCGCCACCGCGGCGGCGGCCGTCTGCGCGCTCATTCCGCGCTGATCTCGACCAGCGCCAGCTCCAGCTCGAGCCGCGGGTCGAGCCGGCTGCCGCCCTTGATCGCCTCGTCCAGCTCGGCCAGCCGCACGACCGCGCGCGCCAGCTCCGGCTCGCTGAAGGCGCGCGCCTGCCGGCACAGCCCCTGCGCCTGGTAGGGGGTTCGCAGACCCAGCTGCTTCTGCACCTCCTTCGGCGACCCGCCCGCCTCCATCACCAGCAACGCCTGGCGGACGCGGCGCACGTGGTTGGCGAAGATGGCCGAGATGCGCTGCACGTCGTCGGGCTTCTCGATGTCGGCCGTCGCGAACGAGATCACGCCGGCCGCGTCGCGCCGGCCCCAGGCATCGGTCATGTTCCAGGGCTTCACGTCCAGCTGCTCGGCCACGAGCAGGTCGACGTCGGCCTCGGTGGGCGCCTCGCCGCGGCCGTAGACGGCAAGCTTCTCGACCTCCAGCGCGAGGTCGCCGATCTCGATGCCGGCCCGCTTCACGATCCGCCTCGCAACGGCGTTGGGACAGGAGATGCCCTGCTCGGAGAAGCGCTTGACCACCCACTGGACGGCGTGCTCGTCGTCGGGCGCGTCGAAGATGCGGACGTCGCCGTCCCTGGCAACGGCGGTCGCCAGCGGTCCATCCTCGGCGACCCCCTTGCCGCCGAACATGGCCAGGCACGTGCCGGGAGTGGGATCTGCCAGGTACCCGATGATGTCCTGCACCTGCGCCTCATCCAGGCTCTCGACGCCGCGCACCAGCACCAGCCGCTCACCGCCGAACAGGCCCAGCGCGTTGCACGATGCGACCACGTCGGCAGCCTCCTCCTCGCCGACGGTGATCTGCTCGACGCTGTCCTCGTCGAACTGGCTTCGCAGGCGAACGGCGGCGGCGTCGATCTTGGGCCAGTCGCTGCCGGCGATCAGGTACGCCGGCTTATGCGCCAGCGCCCTCTCCTGCAGCCGTGACCTCGACCGTCGCGGCGCGCTCGCGGGAGCGCTGGACGAGGTCGGCGAAGGTCACGTTCTCGAGCACCGAGCGCAGCTGCGAGCGGGCCTGCAGCCACACATCCGGCAGCGCCTCCGCGCCCGCCGGGTAGCTGATCGCCTCGGGCCGCACGCCTGCGACGGCGGCCAGCGGCCCGTCGACGACCCGGATCACCTCGGCCACCGTGATCTGGTCGGCCGGCACCGCCAGCCGGTAACCGCCCTCCGGGCCGCGCTGCGACACCACCAGGCCGGCGTGCTTCAGCTCGCCCAGGATGTTCTCGACGAACTTCAGCGGCAGATCCTGCGACGCCGCGATCAGATAGCCCTTGAGCGGGTGCGGATCGTCGTGAGACGCCAGCACCAGCACCGCCCGGACGGCGTAGTCAGCTTTGGCGGAGAGCTTCATACCTGCATTGTCGCACGATGCGCCCCCGGCACGCCCGCATCGGCGCGCTGGCTAGAATCGCGCCCCGATGCCATCGGATGTCAACAGCGGGCTCGAGGGCGTGGTCGCGGCCGAGACCACGATCAGCCTGGTCGACGGCCAGGCGGGACGGCTGCTCTACCGCGGCTACGAGATCGGCGACCTGGCCGCTCACGGCAGCTACGACCGCGTGGTCGGACTGCTGCTCGACGGTGAGTGGCCGCTGCGCGACGAGGTGCTGCCGCCGGCGGAGCTGTCGCCGACGGTGCTGGCCGCGCTGCGCGGGCTGCCCACCTCGTGCGCCCCGCTGGACGCCCTGCGCACCGCGATCTCGGCGTTCGGGGCGGAGCGGCGCATGGACTGGCCGCCCACGGCCGCGCAGGCGCGCGAGCTGATCGCGCTGGGGCCAGCCGCGGTCGGGGCCTTCGCACGGCTGCGCGACAACAAGCAGCCCGTGAACTCGGCGGAGTCGGCGCACCTTGGTGCGGCCGCGCGCCTGCTGCACGCGATCACGGGCGAGGAGCCCGACCCCGCCAAGGCGCGCGCGCTGGATGCGTACTTCACCGTCTGTGCCGAGCACGGCCTGAACGCATCCACGTTCACCTCCCGCGTCATCACCAGCACGCAGAGCGACCTGGCCAGCGCGGTCTGCGGTGCGGTGGGAGCTCTCAAGGGACGGCTGCACGGCGGTGCGCCGTCCGAGGTGCGCGACCAGCTGACGCAGATCGGCGACGTCGAGCACGCGGAGGTCTGGATCCGCGAGGCGCTGGCCCGTGGCGAGCGGCTGATGGGGTTCGGCCACCGCGTCTACAAGACGATGGATCCGCGCGCCGCGGCGCTGCGGCAGGTGGCGGAGCGGCTGGCAGCCGACGCCGACTGGCTGCAGCTGGCGATCGACGTCGAGGACGTGGCGCTGCGGCTGCTGGCCGAGCACAAGCCCGACCGCCCGCTGAAGACCAACGTCGAGTACTACGCCTCGATCGTGCTGGACGGGGTCGGCCTGCTGACCGATCTCTACACGCCGGCATTCGCGGTCGCCCGCACCGCCGGCTGGACGGCGCACGCGCTCGAGCAGGCGCAGCACGGGCGGCTGATCCGCCCCGACTCGCGCTACGTGGGCCCCGAGCAGCGGCCGCTGCCCGCCGGCGTCTAGCCCGCTGGTAATCGGTTGTCCAGGGGTCTGCGGCAGGTGTGAGCGCCGTGACTCGTGAGGCGCTGAACGGAGCGTCTCCACCTCGCCACCAGGCGTGCACCGCTCCATAACCCACGCCGCCGCACGTGGCGCCTAATGTGGTGCTCGATCGCTCTCGCCGACTGGATTGCGCAGACGTCGCCACCGATGCGCGCAGGCGGTACATGCGAGGGGGGAGCGTGGGCCCGGGTTGCACGCCCGGGCCCACCGGGCACTCAGGAGCACAGCCGCGCCACCCACAGCAGGTACCCCGCCAGCAGGTCGGCCAGCATCAGCGGCGGGGTCGCCAGCGGCGGCCAGACCGAGCCGAGCAGGATCGCGGACAGCCCGCATGCCAGCAGCGGGCCCACCGCCGGCAACGCCAGCAGGTTGGCCGGTATCGACAGCGGGGCCAGCCGTCCGAAGTGCCACCAGGCGATCGGGGTCGTCACCAGCGTGCAGGCCACCGACACGGCGACGGCCGACCCCAGCGAGCCCTGCAGCCGCGGTGCCACCGCGAAGATCGCCCACACGGCCGCGAAGCTGAGCTGGAAACCGGGATTGAACAGATCGAGCGGGTTCAGGGCCAGCACCACCGCCGCGCCGCAGGCCAGCAGGTGCCAGCGCGCCACCGGCCGCGATGCCAGCCACGCCACCGCCACCAGCGCACCCGCGACACCCGCCCGCACGATCGACGGTCCGGCCCCGGTGACCAACACGTAGACGACGGTGATCCCGGCCGCGACGACCCGGGCCGGCGCGCCGATCACGCCCAGCAGCGCCAGGCAGGCGAGCGCGAAGATCACGACCAGCGCCACGTTCTGGCCCGAGACCGCCACCAGGTGATACAGCCCGGACGTGCGGAACTCGGCGCGCACGTCGGCCGGGAGCGCTCCCGTCTCGCCCAGCGTGACTCCGGCCACGAGCGCCCGGTCGGCCGGCGGGTCGCCGTCCGCGCCCAGGCGGCGCAGCGCGTTGCGGTGCAGGCCGTCGATCACGCCCCATCCCCCGCCCCGGTCGGCCAGCCACACCAGCCGCGAACCGCGCAGCTCCAGGTGCACTCCCTGACTCGCGTAGTAGTCACGCACCGGCGGGTCGATCTCCCGCAGCCGGCCGGTCACCCGGTAGATCCCGCCCAGCTGCGGCCGGTAGCCCGGCGCCTGCAGCACCACGTCCTCGTGGCCGGCCACCACGCGCGCGACGGCACGATCGCCGCTGGGCGCGCCGGTCACGACCACGACGCCATCGCTCGGGCCGGGCACCAGCGCCCGGTGCTGCAGCGCCGCCACCCGCATGCCGCCCCAGAGCGCCGCCGCCAGCGCGACGGCCATGAACAGCGCCCGTGGACGCCAGGGGATCGCCGCCAGCAGAGACACCAGCGGGTGGCCGAACGCCGCTGCCACCAGGCCGGCCACGATCGCCACGACCAGCCGTGTGGGCGGGTCACAGCGCCACATGGCCGTGCAGCGCGGCCATCCGCGCCGGGCCGAACCCGCTCACGTTGTCGAGCTCGTCCAGCGAGTGGAAGCCGCCATGCATGGTGCGGTAGTCGATGATCCGCTGGGCCAGGGCCGGCCCGATGCCGTCGAGGGTCTCGAGCTGCTCGAGCGTGGCCGAGTTGAGGTGCACGGGCGCGGAGGCGCTGCCGGCCGCCGGGGCCACGGCCGCCGCCCCACCGCCGCCGCGCCTGGGCACCACCACCTGCTCGCCGTCGGCCAGCCGCGCGGCCAGGTTCAGGCCGGCCAGGTCGGCGCGGCCGGTTGGCCGTGCTTTGTGCACCGCGTCCAGCACACGGGCGGCGCCGGGCAGGCGGTAGACCCCCGGCCGGCGCACGGCGCCGACCACGTCGACCACCACCACCGCCGGCGCGGCCGATGAGTCCGGCGCGGTCGCCGTCGCGGCGGCCGGCTCGGAGTAGGCGGTCGGCGGCGAGCCGGACTGGCTGCGCCAGCCGATCACGAGCACCGCGATCGCCACGGCCGCGTAGACGGCCAGTCGCTGGGGTGAGATCGGAAGCATGCGGCGATGTTCGCCGCGGTGCCCGTCAGGTGTCAGTCACGAGCGGTGACGAGAGCGTCTCGATCCGGCTCCGCCAATGCGCCGAGCAGCGAGGCCGGCACGAGGTGGGCCGCGACCTCGGTGCCGCTGCCCTTCTAGGCGACGAAGTTGACCAGCCGCCCCGGCACGAAGATCGTCTTTCGCACCTCCGCGCCGTCCAGGTAGGCGGCCACGTTCGGAACCGCGCGCGCCGCCGCCACCACCTCGTCCTCGACCGCATCGGCCGGCACGCCGACGTCTCCGCGCAGCTTGCCGTTCACCTGCACCGCGTAGGTGACGGTGTCGCTGGCCAGCATCTCTGGATCGGCGACCGGCCAGGGCACGTCCCACAGCCGCTCGCCGCCCAGCCGCTCCCACAGCTCGCAGGCGATGTGCGGCGCGTACGGGTGGATCAGGCTGACCGCCGTGGCCGTGGCGAAACGACGTTGCTCGCCACTCGCCGCGGGCGTGTCCTGGATCGCCGTCACCAGCTCGTGCACCGCCGACTGGGCCGTGTTGAACGAGAACCGATCGCCGATGTCGGAGCTGACCTTGTCGATCGCCCAGTGTGCCTTGCGCACCATGCCGCCGCCGGGGCCATCGGCCGCAACGGCCTCCGGGATGCCGGTGCCATCACTGGCAACGACCTCGTTCGTCAGCCTCCACAGCCGCGCCAGGAACCGGTGCTGGCCGGCCACGCCCGAGTCCTGCCACTCGGCATCCTGCTCGGGCGGCCCCAGGAACAGCGTGTACAGCCGCATGGTGTCGGCGCCGTAGCGCTCAATGTACTCGTCGGGGTTGATGATGTTGCCCCGCGACTTGGACATCTTGGCGCCGTGGTAGTAGATCATCCCCTGGGTGAACAGGTTCGCGAACGGCTCCGTGAACCCCAGGTGCCCCAGGTCGTACAGCGCCTTGGTGAAGAAGCGCGCGTACATCAGGTGCAGGATCGCGTGCTCGACGCCGCCGATGTACTGGTCGACCGGCAGCCACGTGTCGACGATGTCGCGCCGGAACGGTGCGGTCGCGTTCTGGGGATCCGCGTAGCGCATGTAGTACCAGGACGAGTCCACGAACGTGTCCATCGTGTCGGTCTCGCGCCGGCCCGGGCCGCCGCAGCTCGGGCACGACACCTGCACCCAGTCCTCGGCGGCGGCCAGCGGGGATCGGCCCTTGGGGGCGAAGTCCTCGACCTGGGGCAGCACCACCGGCAGCTGGTCGTCCGGCACCGGTACGACGCCGCACGACCCGCAGTGCACGATCGGGATCGGGCAGCCCCAGTAGCGCTGCCGCGACAGCAGCCAGTCGCGCAGTCGGAAGGCCACGCGCCCGTGCCCCGATCCCTCGCCCTCCAGCCACTCGATGATGGCGCGCTTGCCCTCCGGCGCCGGCATGCCGGTGAACGCCGCCGAGTTGATCAGCACCTCGTCGGCGCTGTGCGCGACGAACGCGCCCTCGACGTCGGCGTCGCCGTCGCGCGGCGCCACCACCTGGCGCACCGGCAGCCCGAACTTCTCCGCGAACTCGAAATCGCGCTCGTCGTGGCCGGGCACCGCCATCACCGCGCCGGTGCCGTACTCCATCAGGACGTAGTCGGCCACCCACACCGGGATCGCCTCACCGTTTACTGGGTTGACGACATTGCGCCCGGTGAAAACGCCGGTCTTCTCCTTCTCGGATGACCGCTCCACCTCGGACAGCGCCGACGTGTGCCGGACGTAGTCGGCCACCGCCTGCTCCTGATCGGTGCCGCGCGCCAGCTCCGCCGACAGCGGGTGCTCTGGAGCCAGGACGAAGAACGTGGCGCCGTACAGCGTGTCCGGGCGCGTGGTGAACACCGGCAGCTCGATCGACGGGTCATGCTCGACCCGGAACGTGACCTCGGCGCCCTCGCTGCGGCCGATCCAGTTGCGC
>DASUHV010000148.1:0-9837 GCA_036273355.1 Gaiellales bacterium | reverse complement strand
CTACGAGCTGCCGTACGACCGCCACTGCATGCACGAGTTCGTGCTGTCGGCGCGTGGCCTCAAGCGCGAGTACGGCGCGACCGCGCTGGACGTGGCCAAGCGGCTGATGGACTACGGGTTCCACCCGCCCACCGTCTACTTCCCGCTGGTCGTGCCTGAAGCGCTGATGATCGAGCCCACCGAGACCGAGGCGAAGGAGACGCTGGACGCGTTCTGCCAGGCGATGCTGGCGATCGTGGGCGAGGCCGCGAGCGACCCCGACCTGCTCAAGTCGGCGCCGCACACGAGGCCCGTGGCGCGGCTGGATGAGGCTGGTGCGGCCAAGCGGATGGTCGTCCGTTACCGCTTCGACGACTGATTTGAGCCGCCGCCTAGACTGATCGGCAGTGACGATCTCGAATCACGACCTGGCCGTCGCGCTGGCGCTGCTGGTCGCGTTCACGGCGCTGCTGGCGGCCGCGCCGCGGCTGCGCGTGCCCTACCCGATCCTGCTGGTGCTGGGCGGCCTGGCGCTCGGATTTGCGCCGGGCGTGCCCGAGATCCAGATCCCGCCGCAGGTGGTGCTGTTCGGCATCCTGCCGCCGCTGCTCTACTCGGCGGCGTTCTTCACGTCGCTGCGCGACCTGCGCGCCAACAAGCGCCCGATCGGCCTGCTCTCGACCGGCCTGGTGCTGTGCACCACCGCCGGCGTGGCCTGGGTCGCGCACTCGGCCGTCAACGGGCTGCCGTGGTCGTCGGCGTTCGTGCTGGGCGCGGTCGTCTCGCCCACCGATCCGCTGGCGGCCACCTCGATCGCCCAGCGGTTCGGGATCCCGCGGCGGATCGTCGCGATCGTCGAGGGCGAGGGGCTGGTCAACGACGGGTCGGCGCTGGTGCTCTACAAGTTCGCGGTGCTGGCCGTGGTCACCGGCTCGATCAGCATGGCCAGCGCGACCGTGTCGTTCATCTGGACGGTGGTCGGCGGCGTCGGCATCGGCCTGGCGCTGGGATGGGTGATCCGGCAGGTGCGCCTGCGGCTGCACAACCCGCCGCTCGAGATCACGATCGCGCTTCTGACCGGCTACTTCACGTTCATCCCGGCCTACCTGCTGGGCGCGTCCGGTGTGCTGGCGGTGGTCACGGCGGGCGTCTACGTCGGCTGGTACACGCCGCAGCTGACGACCGTCGAGACGCGGCTGCAGGGCGACGCGGTCTGGGAGATCCTCACCTTCCTGCTGAACGGGCTGCTGTTCGTGACGGTTGGGCTGAGCCTGCCGGCGGTGCTGGACGGCCTCGGCGGCCAGATCACGTCCACGCTGGTGTGGCAGGCCCTGGCGGTGGTCGCGGCGGTGATCGTGATCAGGTTCCTGTGGGTGTTTCCCGCCACGTACGTGCCGCGCGCGCTCAGCAAACGCATCCGCGCAGCCGACCCCTACCCGCCCTGGCAGTACCCGGCCCTGATCTCGTGGACCGGGATGCGCGGCGCCGTCTCGCTGGCCGCGGCGCTGGCGATCCCGCTGCACACCGACGCCGGCGCGGGCTTCCCGGGGCGCGATCTGATCATCTACCTGACCTTCGCCGTGATCCTGGCCACGCTGGTCGGCCAGGGGTTGACGATGCCGCTGGTGATCCGGGCGCTGGGGCTGGAGGACGACGGCGTGGCCGAACGGGAGGCGGTCAAGGCCCGCATCCACGCCGCCGATGCGGCGCTCACTCGGATCGACGAGCTGAGCGACGAGGAGTGGGTGCGCGAGGATACGGCCGAGCGGCTACGCAGGCTGTACCAGTTCCGGCGCAACCGGTTCGCCGAGCGCTACACGGGCGACGGCGACGGCGCGATCGAGGAGCGGTCGGCCGCCTACCAGCAGCTGCTGCGGCAGCTGATCGAGGCGGAGCGCCAGGCCGTCGTCGACCTGCGCAGCGCCGGGGCGATCGGGGACGACGCGATGCGTGAGGTGCACCGCGAGCTGGATCTGGAGGAGGCCCGGCTCGATCTGTGACGGAGCGGTGGCGACGACCACCACGGGGTCGCATCTGAGCGGGTCGAGGGTAGACTGGGCCTGATGGGTGCCATGCGATCCCGACTACCGCTGGCCGAGCAGCGCGACGAGGTGGAGTGTCGCCGCTGTGGCGTGGTCTGCCAGAAGGTGATCCACCCGCAGCGGTGCATGGAGCAGGGCTGCCCATTCCTCTACGCCTACGAGGCCTTCGGCCATAAGTACGCGGGGTGCCTGCAGGGCGTCTTCGGCGTCGCCATCGACGTCGAGCACCTGACGCGCGCGCGCAAGCGGCGCAACGGGTTCGGAGCCATCCGCGCCGTGCGCGAGCCGCTGCCGATGTGCCCGGCCGAGATCGAGCGCGCCTACGAGCACCGGGCCGAGCCGCTCGGGTGCATCAACCCGGAGTTCTTCGAGCTGCCGGATCGGCCGTCCTTCAGAGTCATCGAGAACACCCGGCCGACTGCGTGATCCCGGTGCGTGTCCTCGTCCGCGTGCTCGCGGTGACGGCGCTGGCCGTGATCGGCGTCGTCGCGATGGGCCTGAGCACGGCCGGCAGCGGATCGCACACCGCCCCCGCCGCCGCAGGCACCGAGCAGCACCCGGCCGCGCCGGCCAAGCCGGCGGCCTGGTCGCTGCCGCCGAACATGCCCGCCGACGCGGCGCTGATCGGCAAGGTGACGGTGCCGATCCGCACCAGCGCCGGGTGGGTGCGTCCGGTGACGCCCCTGGGCAGCGACACCTGGCTCTTGATCCTGCACCACCACGGCCGTCATGGGGTGGCGCTGATCCCGACCTCGGGCACCCCCAAGACGGCCCGGATCGACCTGGCCGAGCTGGATCTGCGCTGGACGCGCGTACGGGTGGATGTGAACCTGTCGCGGCTGCGCCTGTCGGTGCTGCGCGGCCACACGCTGTTGGGATCGTTCCCGGTGGCGGCCGGCATGGCCTCCACGCCGACGCCGACCGGGCGCTTCTCGGTCACCGACCGGGTCACGTTCCCGCCTGGCAGCACCTACGGCAGCTTCGCGCTGGGGCTGTCGGTGCATCAGTCGCAGCTGCTGCGGAGCTGGCACGGCGGTAGCCAGATCGCGATCCACGGCACCGCTGAGCCGAGCAGCATCGGGCGGTACGCCAGCCTCGGCTGCATCCGGGTGCCACGGCCGGCGCTGCGGCTGCTGGAGCGGACCGTGCCGCTGGGCGACCCGGTCACGATCCACGCCTAGACATGGCGCGGCTGATCTACTCCGCGATCGCATCCCTGGACGGCTACGTCGCCGACGACCAGGGGAACTTCAGCTGGCTGGCGCCGGACGAGGAGGTGCACGCGTTCGTGAACGATCTGGAGCGGACGGTCGGGACGCACCTGTACGGGCGTCGCATGTACGAGGTGATGGTGTGGTGGGAGACGATGGAGACGGCCGGCGAACCGGACGTGATGCGCGACTTCGCGGAGCTATGGTGGGCGGCCGACAAGGTCGTCTATTCGCGGACGCTGAAGGCGGTCGCGAGCGAGAGGACGGGAATCGAGCGCGAGTTCGATCCGGAGATCGTGCGGCAGATGAAGGCGACGACGGAGCGCGATATCTCGATCGGCGGGCCAGAGCTGGCCGGGCAGGCGATGGCCGCCGGGCTGGTCGACGAGTGCCACCTGTTCCTGGTGCCCGTGCTGCTGGGAGGCGGCACCCGGGCGCTCCCGGACGGAGTGCGGCTACGGCTGGAGCTGCTGGACGAGCGCCGGTTCGCAAGCGGCGTCGTGCACCTGCACTACGGAGTCGCGCCCGAGGCCTAGACCTAGTCGTCGGCGTCGGGCGGGCGCCGCAGGCGCTTGTTCTGACCCGCCCGCCGCTTGCCCTCGATGCGCTTCGTGGCTGAGGCCCGGCTGGGCCGGGTGGGGCGACGGGGCGGTGGCGGCGGTGCCAGGGCACGCTGCATCAGCTCCGCGAAGCGCCGCAGCGCCAGCGAGCGGTTGCGGCCCTGGCTGCGCTCGTCCTGCGCCACCACCCGCAGCCGGCCCTCGCTGTCCAGCCGCGACCGCAGCCGCCGCATCGCCCGCTCACGCTCCTGGTCGGTCAGCGTAGGCGAGCCGGCCAGGTCGAACGTCAGCTCGGCCCGCGTGCTGGACGTGTTCACGTGCTGTCCGCCGGGGCCGCCCGATCGCGTGAAGCGGAAGTCGAGCTCCGACACCGGCAGCGGCGCCGCCGCGCCTATCTCGACGACGTCACCGTCTGCCATTGCTTCACGCCCGCCCGGTGGATGCGGGCGAACCGGGCCATCTCGGCCTTGTCCGGCCCGCGGTTGTCGGATCCCGGCGTCTCGGCGATGGCCGGAAGCTCCTGCAGCTTCGGGTGCCCGAGCATCACCGACAGCTTCTTGCCGATCTCGCCCTGCCCGATGTTGGCGTGCCGGTCGCGGTTCGACCCGAACGGCATCTTCGAGTCGTTGACGTGCAGGCAGCGCAGCCGGTCAAGACCGATCCGCGAGTCGACCTCGTCGAGCAGGGCGTCCACCCCCTCGGGCGTGGTGATGTCGATCCCGGACGCGAACAGGTGGCAGGTATCGAGGCAGATGCCGACCTGCTGCGGTCGTCCCAGCTCGTCGATGATCAGCGCCAGCTCCTCGACGGTGACGCCGATCGTGCCCTGGTGCCCGGCGCTGTTTTCGAGCAGCAGCCAGGGGCCGTCCGGGTCGCGCTCGCCCAGCACCACCTGCAGCCCGGGCACGATCTGGTGCATGGCGGCTTCGAGGCCGCGGCCGAGGTGGCTGCCGACGTGGAAGACGACGCCGTCGGCGCCGATGGCGGTGCCCACGCCGACGGTGGACGACAGCGCCCCCAGCGACTTCGCGTACACGGCGTCGTCGGTGGCCGCGAGGTTGATCAGGTAGGTGGCGTGGATCACCACGGCGCCCAGGCCGGTCTCGGCGCGCCGCTCGCGGAAGCGTGCGATCGCCTCCGGCGCGTGGTTGGTCTGGCGCCACATGCGGGTGCTCTGGCTGAAGATCTGGATCGACTGCAGGCGCAGCGCCTCGGCCCGGTCGACGGCGGTGTCGATGCCTCCCGTGCTCGATACGTGGGCGCCCAGCAGCATGGTGAGCAGTCTAGATCCCACCTGTCTGTAGGATCAGCGGAATGCCCGAGCGACCGGTGAAAGTCAGGTTTCCGCCCTCTCCGACCGGACTGCTGCACGTCGGCAGCGCCCGCACCGCGCTCTACAACTGGCTCTACGCACGGCATACCGGCGGGTCGCTGGTGCTCCGGTTCGAGGACACCGACCGCGCCCGTTCGACCGACGAGGCGGTCGACCAGGCGCTGCGGGTGCTGGAGTGGCTGGGCATCGACTGGGACGAGGGGCCGATCCGGCAGACCGAGCGCCTGCACGTCTACAGCCAGATCGCCGAGCGGCTGGTGTCCGACGGCAGCGCCTACCGCTGCTACTGCACACCCGAGCAGCTGGAGGCCGAGCGCAAGCAGCGCCAGGCGGCACAGCTGCCGCTGATCTACTCCGGGCGCTGCCGCGACCTGACCGACGAGCAGCGCGCGGCGTTCGAGGCGGCGGGGCGCGCCCCCGCCATACGGATGCGTTTCGACCCGGCCGGCGAGACCGTGATCGAGGACATGGTGCGCGGCGTTGTTCAGTGGGACAACGCGCTTCAGGGCGACTTCATCATCCTGCGCTCCGACGGCACGCCGACCTACCAGTTCGCGAACCCCGTTGATGACATCGATGCCGGCATCACCCACGTGCTGCGGGGCGAGGACCTGCTCTCATCGACGCCACGGCAGCTGGCCGTCTACCGGGCGCTGGGCGCGCCGGAGCCGCTGTTCGCGCACCTGCCGATGATCCTGGGGCCGGACAAGAAGCGGCTCTCCAAACGCCACGGCGCTGTCTCGGTGGAGGAGTACCGCGATCTCGGATACCTGGCCGAGACGATGCGGAACTACCTGGCCCTGATCGGCTGGAGCTTCGACGACAAGACCACCGTCATGACCACCCCCGAGCTGGTTGAGCGGTTCGCGATCGAGCGGGTCAATCGCAGTCCCGGCGTGTTCGACGTCGCCAAGCTGGAGTGGCTGAACGGGGAGCACCTGCGGCTGCTGGAGCCGGGACGGTTCGCGGCGGAGCTGCAGGCCTACCTGGAGCGGAGCGGATCGCCGCTGGCGGCCGATCGCGAGCGCGTGGCCGAGGTGGCGCCGGTGGTGCAGGACAAGCTGCGGGTGCTGGGCCAGTTCGAGGGGTTCGCGGGGTTCCTGTTCGGGCCGGTGACCTACGACGACGACGCCGTCGGGCGGGTGCTCGACGATCCGGACGCGCCGCGCGCGTTGGAGTCAGCCACCGAGGCGCTGCGGCGCGTGGTGGAGTGGGACGCGGGGTCGATCGAGGAGGCGCTGCGCGGCGCCTGCGAGGAGACCGGCCTCAAGCCGCGGGTGCTGTTCGGGCCGGTGCGCGTGGCCATCTCGGGGCGCACCGTGGCGCCCGGCCTGTTCGAGAGCCTCGTGCTGCTGGGCCGCGAGGAGTCGCTGGAACGGATTGCGACCCTGGGCAGGAGATTCGCCGTCGAGGGCTAAGCACGTCTGAGGTCCCATGTCATCGACCTCGTCAAACCCGCTTCCGATCTCGCTGCCGCGCTTCAGCCCGGCCGCGCTGCTGCTCGCGCTGGCGCTCGCCGCCATGCTCTCGATGGTCGTGGGCATCGCCGCCTACACCGTGCACACGGGCTCGGGCATCTCGCAGTCCGACCTCGCGGCCGCCCAGCACAACGCGTACCAGAGCGGCCACGATGCCGGGTACGCGGCCGGCCTGGCCAAGGGCAAGGACACCGGCCAGAACGCCGGCTACCGGCAGGGCAAGCACGACGGGATGGTGGCCGGCATCAAGAAGGGCCGCAGCGCAGGCATCAAGAAGGGCCGCACGGCGGGCTACGCGTCGGGATACGCAGCCGGCGTGGCGGCAGCCCAGGCGGCGGCGCGCGCGACGAAGACGACGAAGAAGCAGACCACGGGCAACTAGCCCGCACCCGGCGTCGGCCGGCCCAGGTTGACCGGTTGTATGGAGTCTGTGAAGACTCGTTGCCCGCGGAGAAAAACGCGTGTAGCCTCGGCTGGTGATCGAGGGTCTGTTGTATGAAGGGTCACGGACCGCAGGTACCGCGATGGTGCTGCTGGGGCTGTCCTGCCTGTGCACCGGGCTGATCGCGATCCTCGCGATGCACATGCCCGGCGACACCCGCTCGGAAGGGGCCTACCGGCTGACGCGGATCATGGCCGTGGCCGGCGGCGCCTGCGGCCTGGTGGCCGCGCTCTCCGGAGTGCCGTACCACTGGATGGTGGGCGACATCAGCCAGGACATGTTCCTGGCGGTCGAGGGCGGACTGCTGGTCGTGGTCGCGGTGTTTGCGGTCGTCTCGGCAGCGCTGCTGCCACACGGCAAGCCGCGCTCCCGGTAGCAGCGTCGGCGGTTCGCGGGCAGGAGCTCGCCCTGGGCGACGCGAACACCATGCTCGTGCGCACGCTGAGGCAGGAATGAGCGGGCCCCGCGGCGAGTGCGATCTCGCCGTGGTCGGTGCCGGCATCCTCGGCCTGGCCACGGCCCGCGAGCTGGCCCACCGTCATCCGCAGCTGTCGCTGCAGGTGCTGGAGCGCGAAGGGGCGATCGCCTTGCACCAGACCAGCCACAACTCGGGCGTCGTCCACCAGGGCGTCTACTACCAGCCAGGTTCGCTGAAGGCGGCGCTGTGCGTGGCCGGTGCCCGCGAGCTGTACGAGTACTGCGACGCGCGCGCGATCCCGTTCGAGCGGTGCGGCAAGCTGATCGTGGCGACCGAGCCGGGCCAGGTGCCGCGCCTGAACGAGCTCGAGCGCCGCGGCACGGCCAACGGCGTGCCCGGCCTGGCACGGGTGGATCCCCACCGCATCGCCGACATCGAGCCGCACGTGCGCGCCCTGGACGGGCTGCACTCGCCCGAGACCGGCATCGTCGACTACGGCCGCGTGGCGGCGGCCTACGCGGACGACGTGGAGGCGGCCGGCGGCACCATCACCACCGGCTGCGGCGTCACCGGCGTGCGCGTCGCTTCGGGGTGGCTACGGCTGACGCACACCAGCGGTGAGACGCGCGCGAGGCACGCGCTGTTCTGCGCGGGCGGCTGGTCCGACCGGCTCGCGACCATGGCCGGCGGCGGCGCCAACCCGCGGATCGTGCCCTTCCGAGGTGCGTATATGCGGCTGCGGCCGGCGCGCCGCTCGCTGGTGCGGGGCATGGTGTACCCGGTACCCGATCCGGAGCTGCCGTTCCTGGGCGTGCACCTGACCAGGCGGATCGACGGCGAGGTGCTGATCGGGCCCAGCGCGCTCCTGGCCGGCGCCCGAGACGCGTACTCGCTGCGGCGGGTGCGACCCGGCGACGTGGTTTCCACCCTCACCTGGCCCGGCACCTATCGCATGGCCCAGCGCTTCTGGCGGACGGGCATCGACGAGGCCCGCCACCTGCTGCCGGGCGGGTCGTTCGTGGCGGCGGCGGCCGAGTTCGTGCCCGAGCTCACCCAGCGCGACGTGCTGCCCGGGTTCGCCGGCGTCCGCGCCCAGGCGGTCGACCGCGCCGGGCGGCTGGTCGACGACTTCGTGTTCTCGCACACCGATCGCGCGCTGCACGTGCGGAATGCACCCTCGCCTGGGGCGACCTCGTCGCTCGCGATCGCCCGGTACGTCGCGGACGAGGCGCAGCGTGCCTTCGACCTACCCCGCAGGTAGGCGGCGCCGGCTGACCGAGAGCAGACCCCGCGTGGCCGCCTGCAGCGGGTGCGGGTAGCGGATCGGGGTGGAGTGGGTGCGCAGGCCGTGGCGGTGCGCGGGGCCGTGGGCGCGACGGGGCAGGACGGCCGGCGCCGCCGTCGCGGCCATCGGCGCCACGGTGTGCAGTGATGCGCTGCCCACCAGCGACGCGGTCACCACGGATTGCATCACACGGAGCACCAGGGTGGTCGGGAATCCGTCCATGTGAGGCCGGGCTGCCCGCGGCCGAGCCGCCGGGGGTTGCGGCCAGGCGGACGCCCGGGCAACGACCATGGCACGATCGGCGGTGGGCATGATCACGACCGGCGTGCCCAGGTGCAGGGCGGGACGGAGGCGCGCGAGCGCCTGGGCCGCGACGCGGAGGCAGCCATGGGAGGCGGGGGTGCCGATCGACGCCGGATCGTCGGTGCCGTGGATCGCCAGCTGGTCGCCGCCCGACCAGTTGGGAGGCAGGTTTGGCTGGTGACCCGAGAGGCCGAAGGCGTACCAGCCGAACGGGCCCGATGGGTCACCGGTGGCGAGGCTGTCGGTGACGCTGAAGCGCCCGATCGGGGTGGGGGTGGTGACGGCGCCGATCGCGGTCGAGAAGGAGGCCCGGGGGCGCAAGCCGTGCATCAGCCAGATGCGCCGGGCGTGCAGGCTGGCGCGGATCCAGGTGCTGGTGTGGACGGTGCGTAGGCCGTGCAGGGAGATCCAGCCGGTGCGGCCGTTCGGCTTCAGCGGAAGCACGACGCGGCCCCAGCGGCGGTTCGCGGTGGTGCGCAGCACCCACAGCCAGGTGGGCGCCCCCAGCGGTGTGGCGGCGGGCAGGTGGGCCACGATCGCCCCACCGGGCGACGAACGCACGGTGGCGCCGTGTGGGGCCGATACGAGCAGGAAGCGCGGGCCGTCGGCGGCGCGTGCCTGTGCGGGAAGGGCGACCGCGAGCACGGCCAGCCCCACCGCCAACATCGCCCCACACCGTCGCACACGCCGTTGCTCAGCAGGAAACCTGAGCACCCATGGACCCCCGTCCCTTCGGTATCTGTCTCGGCCGCGGCGCTGATCTTAGCTCCTTGCTTGTCGTGTTAC